>JBEKDP010000131.1:0-5569 GCA_050014295.1 Dehalococcoidia bacterium
CGGCCGCCTGAGGCCTTTCAGCAGCTCCTCCAGCGCCTCCTCGTACGGCTTGTTGGCAAAGTCCACGTAGTTCCGGCCCAGCAGGGACGGCTTCAGATCGCGTCCATCTCGCTCGGCCGGAAACCCCTTCTCCCTCCACAGATCGTCAAGCGAGATGGGAATCAGCTTGCTCTCGTCCTCATCTATCTGTTCCTCAATCTCTTTCCTGACGCCTGGCCGGATGAGAGCCGCGGCCGAACAAAGCGCGACCATTTTGTCTGCCTCGCGCCGCCTAGCGCCGATTTCGCTCCACGTGCGCTCGCCCGGCGTCTTGTCCATCTCGTACAGCCAGCACGAGACGCCCTTGGTCTCCAAGTCTTGACAGAGCTTCTTGGCGAACTCCAGGTTTGGCTGGCCGTAGGAGATGAAGCACGAGTAGTACTCGACCTCTCGCACGATGTGTGGCAGGGCGTCCAGCAATTCCTGCGGCACGCCGGCGCGGCGGAAGAATGTTCTCAGGTCCAGCGTAAACTTGTTTCCCGCCCCGCGAAAAGATGCCACCAGCGTGTCCACACCGACGCTGCTTGGCGACTCCTGGTCGACGGTTGCCAACCCTCTGACCTGGCTCAAATCGACGTCGCCGAGGGAAGTGGACCCCAGCCTGCTCCGCGACAGGTCAGCCCCGTTGAGGGTCGCCTCGGTGAGGTTCGCTGCGCGTAGGTCGGCCGCGCAGGCATTGGTATCACTGAGGTCGGCTGCGAAGAGGTCGGCTCTCAAGAGGCTGGCTCTGGCGAGGTGGGCGCGCTTGAGTTTCGCCCATGCGAGGCTCGCCGCGAAGAGGCTGGTCTTGCTGAGGTAGGCGTCGCTGAGGTCGGCGTGGTTGAATAGAGCGCGCCCCGCGTTGGCCTTTTCTAAGTGGGCGCGGCTGATGTTGGCCTCGCTGAGGTCAGCGTGGATGAGCGTGGTCCGTTCAAGATGGGCGCCAGTCAAGTTGGCCCCGACTAGGTCTGCCTCGATCAGGTTGGACCCCCTTAGAGTCGCCCCCTTGAGGCGGGCCCCGGCGAGGTTGGCGTCTCTGAGGGTGGCCTCGCTGAGGTCGGCCCCGCTGAGGTCGGCCTCGCGCAGGTCAAGGATCTCCTTGTGGTGCGCCAGCTGCCATTTGGCAATGGCCAGCGCCCCTTTGCGTACCAGTTCCACATGCTCGGGATTCGCCATCGCTCAGCGCCTCCTCCGGGCAGCAGTCGGCTGCCATGCGGGGATTATAACCGCAACGCGAGAGGTTTGCGAGAGACTGTAGCGGTCGGTTGCGCTCTAGGGAATATCCAGCAGGCGCTTCACGCGGTTGATCTTGCCCTCGATGTCGCCCTGACGCCCGATCATGATGCGCTGCGCCGCCGGCGGGCCCGCCCCGTGCATCGACTCGATCAGGTAGGCGACAGACCCCGCGCCGGCGACCAGGTTCTCGATGAAGCGCAGCACCTTGATCCGGTCGATGACGGCATAGTCGTCGTTGGCGGCCAGGTACTTCTTGATGTAGGGCCCGGTCTCGGGGTTGTTGAAGTCCCTGGACGAGGGCAGCGTGCCGAGGAGGCCGCCGGCGACGTCGGTCGCCAGGCGCGCCATCTCGTAAGGGAAGCGCGTGACGTTGAGCTTGCAGACGTTCGCCAGCAGCATGTCGATCTCGTAGTTGCCGGCGGGCGTCTGGTGCCCCATGGCGGAGCAGGCGATGCCGGCGCAGAACATCGTCTCGTTCAGGTGGATCATGTCGACGAGCTTCTCGCGGATGTGCGAGGCCTTGTCGGCGCCGTTCATCTGGGCGATCAGCGCGGTCGCGCCGATCAGCACGTCGCCCACGCCGACCTTGCAGCCGCCGTAGCTCTGGCGGTGGTAGGCGGCGAAGCGCTCGACGAGCTTGCCGGACTGGTCGACCTCGCCGTTCATGAAGATGCGCTCGTTGGGCACGAACACGTCCTCGAAAACGGTCATCACCTCCTGGCCGCCGTAGCGGGGGTTGCCGACGTCGACGGTCGAGTCCTCCAGCTTGCGCGTGTCGCTGGCCTGGCGGCCGTAGATGTAGCGGATGCCCGGCGTGTTCGTGGGCACGGCGAAGCAGATCGCCCAATCCTCCTCGCCGCGACGCATGGCGATCGTGGGCATGACGATCAGCTCGTGCGAGTTGAGCATGCCGGTCTGGTGGAGCTTGGCGCCGCGCACGACCACGCCGTCGGGGCGCCGCTCGACGACGCGGAGGTAGAGGTCGGGGTCGCTCTGCTCGGCGGGCCGCTTACCGCGGTCGCCTTTGGGGTCGGTCATCGCCCCGTCGACCACCAGGTCCTCCGTCTGGATGCGTGCCCAGTACTCGCGGAAGCGCTGGTGATAGTTGGTGGCGTGCTCCTGGTCGCACTCGTAGGTGACGCTGAAGGTCGCGTTGGCGGCGTCGAGGCCGACGCAGCGCTGGAAGCAGCAGGAGGTCACGTTGCCGCAGTGGCGCTGCATCAGCACCTTATTCATGAGGTCGTCCGTGCTCTGGTGCAGGTGGGTGAAGCGGTTGATCTCCTCGCCGGTCAGCGACGAGCGGACGCGGAAGAGGTCGCGGCTCTCCGCGTCGTAGGCGCAATCGAAGGTGGCGGCGACGGCGCGGACGGACGGCGCGACGAGCGGGTTGTCCGGCAGATCGCCGACCTTCTCGCCCATGATGTGAGCTTTAAGCTGGAGCTTCTTCAGCGATTCGACGTATTGCTTGCCTGTCTTGATAGCCATTTCTCACCCTCCTGCGGCGGTCGAACGTGGCACGGCAGTCCCAGGCCGCCAGATCCATTTTAACATTGCGCGGCGACAGAATCGATTCCGGCGCGCGCCACGCCTCCGCAATCCGCATGTTTGTTGAGAATCGCCCGTCCGTCAAGCGGGGCTGCTCTTGCAAAGTCGGCCGGCGAATGCCACAATACCTGTAAGCAGTTTCAGAGCCCGTCCTCTTTGCGAACCGGCCAGCGGCTACGAGGGTTGCCGAGTCGGGCCGCAGTCCTGTAGATCGGGGAGGCGGTTGGGTGGCGGTCCCCGCCCTATGACGCCGGAATGAGCAAAATCCCCCTTTTCCCATGCTCGATGAGTTGTGGATCGGGAGAAGAGCGTCCGATGCTAACTATAGGAGCTCGACCGCAGGGACGCGTGCGCCACAGACTGGGGCTTGATGACCTTCGTACCGCCGTCCTTTAGGTTCAAACTACCGCCGGCCAGGAGTCTGGAGCTGGCGGCGACCGTCTTCCTCTGGCAGGCCTCCATCGGCATCTTCATGCTCACGCTCGTTCAGAAGTACCTGCCGCAGCATCTCGATGCTTCGCCGGCCTTCCCCGGCTACGCGCTCGCCTCCTACAGCGCCGCGCGTTTCCTGTGGCAGCCGCCGGCCGGCTGGCTCGCCGACAAGTTCGGGCGCCGTGTCGTGATCGCCATCGGCATCGCGACCGGGATTCCGATCCTCGGCCTGATGATGCTCTTGCCGAGCGCGCACCTTTTCCTCGTCTTCTCCGCCCTGTACGGCTTCAGCGCCGCGACGATGTGGCCGGCGTTCCTCGCGCACGTCGGCGACACGCATGAGCGGGCGCGACGCGGCCGCGTGCTGTTCTGCCTGAACGTCGCCCAGATGCTTGGTCTCGGCGCCGGCGTGTTTGTCGGCGTCATGCTCGGCGATTTCGTCTCCTACACGTCCGTCTTCCTTGCCTGTCTCGTCTTCACCGCCATAGCGCTGGTGGTCGCGCTGCGCCGCCGCGACGCGCCCGTGTTTGAGGACGCCGCGGAGCAGCGCAAAGACGGCGGGGTCGAGATCAGTGCCCTTCGCGCGATGTTCAAGCCCGGCATTCTCATCCTTGGCGCCATTATTCTCTTTCTCAGCCTCGGCATCGCCGTCCAGACGCCCGCCATAGGCACGTACGCGCAGCAGGTTCTGCATGTCCAGATGCACCAGATGGCGCTTCTCTTGATCCTGCCGGCGAGCGTCGCCGCGGTGCTTGCAGTGCGCTTCTCCCATCTGGCGGACCGGTTCGGCCGGCAGTTACCCCTGGTCGTGGGCCTGGCGATTACCGCGCTCTGCCTCTTCGCCCTTACGCTTACGCGGAGCCCGTTCATTGCCGTCAACCTCGCAGTTCTGGCCGGACTCGCCTATGCCGTGAGCGTCCCCGCCTGGTCTGCCGCTGCCCTCGATGCGACCCAGGTGCACAGTCGGGGCGCGCTCTTGGGCGCCCTCGCCGCCGTCCAGGGATTGGGTGGAGCGGTGGGTCAAGCGGCGGGCGGCCAGGTGAGCGAGATGTACGGCCCTGTCGCCCCCTTCAAGTTCGCGGCGATATTCCTGGGCGTCGCCATTCTGCTCACGCTCGTGCACGTCCAGCACTTGCGGAGGCAGCGCGACCCCCTCGAGGCTGCCGTCCGCGAGCCGGAGCGCTAGCGCAACCGAAGGTCCCTACGCGATCGCGCCTCTAGAGCGCGACACCATCTGGCGATACTCAGTGGGACGAATCATGAGACGAATCGCTGTCCGCGACATTGCTCTCGGCTTGTCCGTTGTCTTCCTGGCGGCGTTCGCGTCGGGTTGCGGCGACAGCAAGGGCTCGACGCCGTCGCCGGCTGCAGGCCACACGCCCGCCACGACGGCGCCCGTCGCGACGGCGGTCTCCGGGATAGCGATCGACATCGCCTCGGGCGAGACGACAACAACGATCTACCCCGGCGACACGGCGGCTCTCGCCGTCGACAACGGCCGCATCGACGTTACCGTGCGGTTCCTGCGCCCGCTGACCGACGCCGAGCGGCAGGCAATACGCGTCAGCGTGAACTCCCCGAAATGGGAAGTCGAGGCCAAGACCACGCCCGCGGAAGACGCCTATGCGTTCGTCCTTCGGGGCGCGACGCCTACCGCACTGATCGTTCAGATGTCCGGCATGCCCGGCCCGACCACAGTCCGCTTCACCATTCGCGTCTCCTCTCCGTCCGCGCGCCTCGCCACGTCCAACATCTAGACCTGCCGCCCAGCAGCGACGCCGAGGGCTTTGTTGCGGTGACGACTACTTGGCCGCTTGCGTTGGCGGGCAAACGCTTTCTATATTGAGGAGTCAGCGGCAGAGCACCATCGACGGACGGAGGAGAAGTTGCCATTCCGTGATGACTCGGGCGAGCGTGAGCCGGCGGTCGGTAAGCCGCCGCTGAGCGACGCCGAAGGGGAACGCCAGGGGATGTGGGCAACGCCCGGCGAGCCCGAAGGCGGCGCGCGGACGTGGCGGGGCGCTTTCATCGCCCTGAGCGTGCCGAACTTCCGCCTTTTCTGGTTCAGTCAGCTCATCTCCCTCACCGGCACCTGGATTCAAGTGGTAGGCCAGGCCTGGCTCGTGCTGAACCTTACGAACTCACCGCTGGCGCTGGGCACGGTGACGACGTTGCAGTTCACGCCGATCCTTCTCTTCTCCCTCGTCGCCGGCGTCGTCGCTGACCGCGTGCCAAAGCGACGGTTCCTGGTGGCGACCCAGAGCGCCGCCGCGCTTCAGGCGCTGCTCCTGGGCGTTCTGGTGGCGACCGGCCTCGTCCGGCTCTGGCACGTCTACCT
>JBEKDP010000132.1:0-5422 GCA_050014295.1 Dehalococcoidia bacterium
TCGCCGGCGTCGCGCAACGTCCGAACCAAGAACGTCTTCAACCCGAACCCGCCGTGATCCGCCGCGACAGCGACCTTCATCTTCCGAGCAACCTCCGGGCCCTCTCCGCGACTCGCTCCGGCGTGAACCCGAGCTCTTTGAACAGCACCTCGCCCGGAGCCGACGCGCCGAAGCGGTCGAGCGTCACGCTGTCGTCCGCCCACTCGCGCCAGCCGAGCGATGCCGCCGCCTCCACGGCGAGCCGCGCGACGCCGGAGAGCAGGACCTCGTCTCGGTAGGCGCGCGGTTGGGCGCGAAACAACTCCCATGAGGGCATCGACACCACCCGCGCCGACACCGCCTGCGTCGCCAACACGTCGCGCGCGGCGAGACAGAGGGAGACCTCGGACCCCGTGCCGATAAGGACGACGTCGGAGCCGTCCGCCAGCACGTACGCGCCCCGCTCTACCGCGCCTCCGGCCGGCAGGACCGGCAGCTTCTGGCGTGTGAGGACGATAGCGGTCGGGCCGTCGCCGCGCTCCAGCGCCAGCTTCCAGGCGTGAGCCGTCTCGTTAGCGTCGGCCGGGCGCAGCACCAGCAGGTTCGGCATCGCCCGCAGGCCGGCAAGCTGCTCGATGGGCTGGTGCGTCGGGCCGTCCTCTCCCATACCGATCGAGTCGTGACTGTACACGAAGGTCACCGGCAGCCCCATCAGTGCCGCCAAGCGGACGGCGGGACGCATATAGTCGGAGAAGACCAGGAAGGTGCCACCGAAGGCGCGAAATCCGCTGTGGGCGGTTATTCCGTTGAGTATTCCCCCCATCGCGTGCTCGCGGACGCCGAAGTGGAAGTTCCGCCCGCCGAACTCGCCGCAGGTCACGTCTCCGAACCCATTGAGGTACGTATCGGTGGAGGGCGCGAGGTCGGCCGAACCGCCGACCAGCTCCGGTACTACTGGCGCGATGGCGTTCAAGACGGTGCCCGATGCCGCCCGCGTAGCCATCTGCTCGCCGGCAGCGAAACTGGGCAGCGCTTTCTCCCAGCCCGGCGGCAATCGCCTCGCCAGCGTTCGCTGCAACTCCTCCACCATATCTGGATAGGCGGTCGCGCACGCGGAGTACGCCTTATCCCACTCGTGTTGGGCGGCAGCCCCTTTTTCGACGGCCTGCCGGAATACGCCGAGCGCCTCCCGCGGTATCGTGAACGGCTCCTCGTACGGCCAGCCGAGGTTTCGCTTGGTCGCCCGCACTTCGTCTTCGCCCAGCGGGCTGCCGTGCGCTGCTGCCGTGTCCTGCTTGTGCGGCGACCCGTAGGCGATATGCGTCCGCAGGACGACCAACGTCGGCCGGTCGCGCACCGCCTGCGCGTCCTCGATGGCGACCCCAATTGCCCCCAGGTCGTTTCCGTTCGGGACCCTGAGGACGTGCCAGTCGTAGGAACGAAAGCGGTCGCCCACCTTCTCGCAGAACGCCAGCTCCGTCGAGCCCTCGATGGTGATGTGGTTGTCGTCGTAGAAGACGATCAGCTTACCGAGGCTCAGGTTTCCAGCGAGCGAGCAGGCTTCCGAGGAGATGCCCTCCATCATGTCGCCGTCGCTGGCGATGACGTAAGTGTAGTGGTCAATCAGCGAGTGGTCGCGCCGGTTGAACCGCTGTGCCAGCATCCGCTCCGCGATCGCAAAGCCGACTGCGTTCGTGATCCCCTGGCCCAGCGGCCCGGTGGTCAGCTCGACGCCGGGGGTGCGCCCGCGTTCCGGATGGCCCGGCGTCTTCGAGCCCCACTGCCGAAATCGCTTGATCTCGTCCAGACTGAGGTCGTAGCCGGTCAGGTGCAGGAGCGCGTATAGGAGCATCGAGGCATGCCCGGCCGAAAGAACGAAGCGGTCGCGGTTCGGCCAGGCGGGGTCGCGTGGATTGTGCTTCAGATACCGCGTCCAGAGCACGTACCCCAGCGGCGCCAGTCCCATCGGCGTGCCGGGATGGCCGGAGTTGGCCTTCTGCACGGCGTCCATCGCCAGCGTGCGGATGGTGTTGATGCAGAGCTCGTCGAGGTTGTCTGGGGAAGGGTGGTGCCGGGCGTGCGGGGCGTGGACGTGCACCTTCAAGTCCGGTCGCAGATCGAGACCCGGGTCGTCGGCCATCGCGGTCCCTCGCTTTTCGGACGGGCTCAACCCTGCTTTCGGCCCGACGGAGCCAGCAACCTCTATCCTAGAGGTTTGCCCTTGCTGGCGCCGTGAAGATCGATGCCCCGATCATGGCAGATCGGTGAAGACGGGCGCAACCTGCTCCGCGCCTGCGATTTCCGCAAATCAGCGGATAAAGGAGGGAATGATGTGGATGAGCGGCGCCGGATAGACGCCGAGCCAGAGAGCCAGCGACGTGGCCATGGCTAGGACCAGCGTCTCCGACGGCGATGGCAGCGGCAGAGGGCCGGTCGCTCTCGCTTCCTCCGCCGGCTGCGAGTACATCGCGACGATGATCCGTAGGTAATAGAACAGGCCGATGACGCTCGTCGCCACCAGGATGATAACCAGCGCCCAGAGGGATGCCTGCGCCCCCGCCGCGACGAGGTAGAACTTGCCGAGGAAGCCGGCGGTGAGCGGCATCCCCGCCATCGAGAGCAGCATGATCGTGAACACCGCCGCCAGCCATGGCCGCGTCCAGAACAGGCCACGGTAGTCCTCGATCTGATCGGCGTCTCGCTCCGGGCCGGAGAGCACCGTCATCACGCCGAACGAACCGACCGACGCGATGAAGTAGGCGATGAAATAGAAGGTCACGGCGGTCACGGCCAGGCTCCCGCTCGCCAGGAACGCCGTCAGCAGATAGCCCAAGTGCGCGATCGAAGAGTAGGCGAGGATCCGCTTGACGTTGTTCTGCATCAGGGCCAGCAGGTTGCCCGCAAACATCGAAGCGATGGCGATGGCCGTGAACAGCCAGAACAGCTCGTCGTCGGCGCGGAACCCGATCTGCGTGAACAAGCGCAGCAGCAGCGCGAACATGCCGCCCTTGGAGACGGTAGCGATCAGCGCCGTGACCGGCGCCGGCGCTCCCTCGTACACGTCGGGCGCCCACATGTGGAACGGCACCACCGCCAGCTTGTAGCCGATGCCGACGACCATCAGCCCCATGCCCGCGAGGAATATCACGCGCTCGGGGTCGCCCAGACCCGCCCGCAGCGACGCGATCTGCCCGAACTCCATCGACCCCGTCTCCGCGTACACCAGCGCCATCCCGAACAGGAGGAAGGCGGTGGAGACGGCGGCCAGGACCAGGTACTTGATCGCTGCCTCGATGCCGATCTGGCTCGTGCGCTGGTAGCCGACGAGCGCGTACAGCGAGATGCTCAGTATCTCCAGCCCCAAGAAGAACGAGACGAAGTGCGTGCTCGCCACCAGCACCGACGAGCCTAGAGTGGCCAGCAGCAACAGTATCCAGAACTCCTCGTGGTTGCCCGCATGTACTTTCAGATAGCGGTAGGAGAGAAGGGCCAGCACCAGGCCGGTCGCGAACAGCAGCCCCATGAAGAACAGGGCGTAGTTGTCCATCAGCAGGAGCACCGTCGACTGGCGGCTGCCCTCCATCGAGGCCACCGGCAGCATGACCAGAGCCACCGCCAGCCCCAAGAAGGCGAGCGCTGCCGAGACCTCGTAGTTGCGGCGGACGGCGATCGACAGCATGATCAGCACCGGCGCGGCCGCCAGCACGATGAGCGGGAGGATGACGACTATCTCTGTCCGGCTCATCGTCCCTCTCCGTCCTTTGCCTCCGCCGCGACAATCGGCGGGTTCTCCGGCGCCTGCGTCGTCTGCGATGGCTTATAGGTGCTGACAATCTGCTGCAGGTTGTGGACGGACTGCTTGGTCGTCGCGAGGATGCTCTGCGGGTAGACGCCGAGCCAAATAGCGATTGCTGCCATCGACGCCAGGATCGCCGCCTCCCGCCGCGTGATGTCGGGCAGCGTCCAGCGGTGCGCGTTCGGCCCCTGGAAAGCGACCTGGATCATCCACAGCGAGTAGATAGCCGAAGCGATAAGCCCCAGAGTGGCGAGGACGGCCATCGGCGCGTTCGTCTGGAAGGTGCCCAGCACCACCAGGAACTCGCCGACGAAGTTCCCCAGCCCGGGTAAGCCTAAAGAGGCCACAGCGAAGAACAGCGCCACGCCGCTTAGCTTCGGCACCGCCGACCACAGTCCTCCCATGTCCCCGATTTCGCGCGTGTGGATCCTCCCGTTCAGGTCGCCGACCAGGATGAAGAGGGCGCCCGTGCTGATCGCGTGGGCGAGTATGATCATGACGGCCCCCTGCAGCGACAGCTCGTTCCACGCGAAGATGCCCAGCAGCACGAAGCCCATGTGGCTGACGCTGGTGTACGCCACCAGCCGCTTGATGTCCGTCTGTGAGAACGCGAGCACGGCGCCGTAAATGATGCCGGCTACCGCGATGCCCATCGCTATCGGGGCGAAGTCGAGTGCGGCCTTCGGGAACAGCGGCACCATGAAGCGGATCATCCCGTAGGCCCCCACCTTGAGCACGAGGGCGGCCAGGTTCAGGCTCCCTGCCGTCGGCGCCTGCGTATGCGCATCGGGAAGCCACGTGTGGACGGGCACTGCCGGCAATTTGACGGCGAAGGCCGCGAAGAAGCCCAGCATCAGCAATCGCGCCGTCCCCTGCGCCATCGGTGTGCCCAGGAGTTGCGCGTAGTCGAACGTGTACGTGCCCGTCGCCCGCCCGTGGACGAAGTAGAGCCCCAATATCGCGGCCAGCATCAGGACGCCGCCGGCCTGCGTGAAGAGGAAGAACTTGACCGACGCATAGGTCCGGTTCTCATAGCCCCAGAGCCCGATCAGGAAGTACAGAGGGATCAGCATCATCTCCCAGAAGAAGTAGAACAGGAAGAGGTCGACGGCGGTGAACACTCCCATGATCGCCGCCACGATCCACAACAGGTTGAAGTGGAAGAAGCCGACGCGCTCCTTGATCGCGTTCCAGGACGTGGCGACCGAGATGATGCCGACGAAGTTGGTGAGCACCAGCAGTATGAGGCTCAGACCATCCATCGCCAGGTGGAAGTGGATGCCCAACTGCGGTATCCAGCCGCGGTTCACCTCGGTTAGCCAGGGACCCTCCGGGGTGGAGGCCCCCGGCGCGAAGTAGTGGATCCAAAGCCCGATGAGGACGGCCGTGGGCACCACCAGCGTCGCCAGCGAGATCCAGCGCGTCAACTTCGGGCTCCACTGGCTCGCTATCCAGGCCAGGACGCCGCCTACCAGGACCTCAACGATGAGCCAAGCGATGATCATGAGAATGCCACCACGATTCCAACTGCGACTACCGCGCCGAAGGCGACGCCGGCCGCATACCAGCGCAGCCGGCCCGTCTCCGTGCTGCCGAGTACGAAGTTGCCGATGCGGTTGAGGAGCGCTATGAACCGGAAGACGAGGT
>JBEKDP010000133.1:0-5370 GCA_050014295.1 Dehalococcoidia bacterium
ACCAGAAGGGCGGAAGGAGGGATGTTGACTCAGGTTCGGGAGGGCCTCGATTTTGCGCTGGGCACGCCGCGCGTCTTACTCATACTGCTGCTTCTGGCGTTCATTGGCACGTTCGGCTACAACTTCACCGTTGCTCTGCCCTTGCTGGCGCGCTTCGTGCTCCACGTTCAGTCGGTCGGCTTCGGCGTCATGACCTCGATGGTTGGCGTTGGCTCCGTGCTCGCGGCGCTGACTATCGCCTACACCCGTAGCGCGACGGAGAAGCAGCTCCTGCTGGGCGCGGCAGCGTTCAGCTTGCTGCTCATCCTCGTCGGGCTGTCGCACTGGTTTGTAGTGACCCTCGTCCTCTTGGTGCTGTTGGGGTTTGCTGGCATCACCTTCACCGCGACCGCGAACACACGGCTGCAACTCTCGGCTCCCGACCGGCTCAGGGGAAGGGTAATGAGCCTCTACATCCTGCTGTTCGCCGGCACGACGCCTATCGGCAGCTTTCTGCTAGGCAACGTAGCGGAGAGACTGGGGGTACAGAAGGCGATAGTCCTCTTCGGTGCCATCTCCGTGCTGGGCGTCATTGTGGCGCTGCTCTACAGGGCGAGCAGGAAGCCGGCGGGTCAAGCACTGCCGGAGACGTCCTCTTCCGTGCCGTGATGGTTCGGCGGCGCGCTGGCACTTGCGTGGCGGCAGGTCAGGAGCGTTGTCTCCGCCTTCTCTGAGGCAGCGAATCGAGGGCGGCCCGGGCGGCCATCGGCGCCTGCGCGGAGGGCTCCACGCCCTCTAGGGCGGAGAGGACCGGCTTCACGATCTCCGTCATGTCGCGCCTCAAGTGCCCTTCCGAGAGGTCCCGCAGTATGTGGTGCGCGCCTCCGCGCAGCCACATTGAGTCGGTGTTGCGGGTGAGGGCCCGAAGCAGCGGCCGCAGGCAGTCAGGCCCAAGCGCGATCAGGCCCTGGGCGGCCAGCCAGCGCACCCCAAATCGTCTGTCTGTCAGCGCGTCCACGAGCGCCGGCGCCGCCGCAGGGTCCGCGATGTCGCCGAGCGCCTTGGCAGCCTCCCACCTTGCGTGCCAATCGGGGTCCTCCAGCACGTCGATCAGAGGGGCGACGGCCGCCCCCTTCAGCGCCACCAGCGCCCAACGGGCGCCTTCGCGCGTGTGCCCATCATGAGTACGGAGATCAGCGATCAGCCGGCTGATTGGTTCGGCGTTGGCTCGCGCGTTTCGCGTGCCACCTGCCCGGTTTGCTTTCTCTTGCGACGCCTTCATGGTTAGCCTCCCACATGTTTCCTTCATGCGAACGGGGTGTTCCCCTCTTCTTCAGAATCGCACATGGGAGCGCGACCTGTCCAGTCTCGAAGAGGGGTGCGCACCAGGTTGGGCGACGAAACGGCGGCGGTGAGGTTGAGGCTAGGCGGCGACCCGCTGCTCGGTCTCCAGCAAGCGGATGAACGGCTCGACGAGCTCCGGGTCGAACTGGGTCGCGGTGCAGCGGCGCAGCTCGGCGACGGCCTCGTCGTGGCTGAGGGCCTTCCGGTACGGCCGGTCCAGGATCATCGCCGAGTAAGCGTCGACCAGCGCCATAATGCGCCCCGGGAGCGGTATCTCGTTGCCCTTGAGGCCGCGGGGGTAGCCGGTTCCGTCCCAGCGCTCGTGGTGGCCGTAGACGGCGTCGGAGACGTCTTGCAAGTTCGGCACGCCGTGGACAATCAGGTTGCTGAGGATCACGTGCTCGCGCATGATCTCCTGTTCTTCAGGCGTGAGCGGTCCGGGCTTCCTCAAGATGTCGTCGGGGACGCCGATCTTGCCGACGTCGTGGAGGAGCCCGCCGATGCGGAGAGCGTTCAACGCGCCCTCGGAAAGCCCCACGACCTTGCCGAGCTGAACGGCGAACTCAGCGTTCTGCTGGGAGTGATGGCGCGTGTAGCTGTCCTTCGCGTCGACGGCGCGGACAAGGGCGTCCAGGACGCCGAAGGGGGTGCGTCTTGTGGAGAGGCTGTCAGTGGCCTCGTGATGGGCGATCACGAGCGAGCTGCCGGCGACCTCCTTCGCCTCGAAGAGAGAGGCGTCCGCGTAAGCGACCAGCTCCTCTTTGTGGCGGCTATCGTCGGGACAGACAGCTAGCCCCATGCTGAGAACCAGCGGCAGGTCGCTCCCCTGACGCGGTTGAACGCGCTCCCGCGCCACCACCTCGAGCACCTCGTTGGCGCGTCTGACGGCGCTCTCGCGGTCGGTGTCGGGCAGGATGGCCATGAACTCGTCGCCGCCGTAGCGGCCGATGACGCCGTTACAACCGAACTCCTCTTTGAGCACGCGGGCCGTTTGCTTCAGCACGCGGTCACCCTCCTGGTGGCCGTAGGTGTCGTTGAACAGCTTGAAGCCGTCGATATCCATCATGATCACGGCTAGGGGAAGGCCGTCGCAGAGACTGCGCTCGACCTCGCGAGCAAGCGTGTCCTGGAGCGCGCGGTGATTGAAAAGGCTGGTAAGACTATCGGTGGCGGCCAGATGTCTCAGCGTTTCTTCCGCCTGTCTCCGTTCCTCGACCATCAGGTTGAACGCCTTCGCCAGCGATGTGACCTCCTCGGGGCCCGCGACCTTGACCTTCGCGTCCAGGTCTCCGGATGCCACCGCTTTCGCCCCCTCCTGGAGCCATTCCAAGGGGCGCACGACCGAGCCCACGAGGAAGATCAGTGTTCCGGCGGCGATGATGAATGCGAGTGTGCTGAGGCCCAAGAGCAGCCCCAGGCTGGTGTCGGCGGCGCGACCGGCTGCCGCGCGTTCCGCCGACAGCTTCACTTGTTGATCTTGGCCCAGTTGCGCCAGGTCGTTGACCGTCGTCTCGAACTGCGGCCACATGGCGGGCACGTATGATTTCGCGAGCTCCACTCGCGTCTCTCCCGCCGGGGCGTTTCCGAGGTTCACGATCGTACCAATCGCGCCCTCGTACGCTTGCATCTGAGCGGAGACGGCATCGACCCTGGCCACCTGGTCGGTCTCTCCCATCGCGTCCAGGCCGGCGCGCGCGGAACTGAGATCGCCGGCGATTGTTGTGCGGGCGTCGTCAAACGTGCTCGTCAAAGGGATGGTGTTTTGGGAGAACACAGCGGCGACGACTTGGGTTGCGCTGAACAGGATATAGCTGCGGGCGTCATCCAGCGCGGCGACGACGGCTACCCTTTGCTCCATCGCGTCGACCCTCGACCGATCGCGTTGAGCGCGCCAGGTGCCTACCGCTTCGACGCTGCCCAATAGGAGAAGCAAGACCACGCTCGCGATAGCGGCGCGATGGCTAGCAGACTTGATCCTCAACCTCTCTCCTCGTCCTGCACGCTCGCGTTCGGCCCGAGCGGTAGCTCCACGTGATAGCTCGTTCGCCGGCTGATGGCTGGGAAGCGCGACGCGTCCCGGGAGCCGCGCTAATTGTATGGTCGGACGCGAGGTCTCTGTTCAGCAGCTTGGAGGAGCCGAATTGCGTGGATTCCGCTGGGAGTGGTTGGTCAGGAGCCTGCCGGCACCGCAGCCGCATGCTCGCCGGCGATGGATCGGGCGGTCAGACGAGTCTCCGCGACGGCCGCCAGCGTGAGGCGAAGCCCCTCCGCGAGCGACAGCGGCGGCCCCCAGCGACCGGTGGCGCGCAGCTTCCCGGCGTCGATGAGCGATCTGTCGATGTCGCCCGGCCGTCGCGGCTGGTGGCGGACGTCGATCGGACGGCCGGTGACCATCGCCAGCTCCTCAGCCAGAGCGATGATGCTCGTCGTCTGGCCGCTGGCGACGTTCCAGAGAACGTCCTCATCCGTCGCCAGGCCGCAGAGGGTCGCCGCCACGACGTCGGAAACGTGAACGAAGTCGCGCACCTGGCGTCCCCCGCCGTGGACGTCGACAAGGTCGCCGGAGAGGAGGCGGTCGACGAAGATGGCGACCACGCCCCCTTCAGCGTCGAGGCGCTGTCGGGAGCCGTAGACATTCGCCGGACGGAGGATGGCATGACGGAGACCGCTCGCGAGGATCAATCGCTCCGCCGCGTACTTATGCCGCCCGTAGTAGCTGCGGGGGGCAGGTGGAGTCTGCTCCGTGGCCGGCGCTGCCGTCTCACCGTAGATCGCGCCGCCGGACGACATCAGGACGAAGCGCTCGACGCTCGACGCCTTCGCCACCCTGGCGAGCCGCCACGTGCCGAGGACGTTCACCGCCCAGTCGAGGTCGGGGTCGCGCATCGACCGCTCGACGCTGGTCTGAGCGGCGCAGTGGACTACGGCATCGAAGTGGCCGCCGCTGAACACGCGGTGCAGGTCTGCCGACGACCGAATGTCGCCGACCTGAAGCCGGACGCCGGCCGGGACGTTCGTCGGATCGCCGGCGCTCAGGTTGTCCAGCACGTCGACCTGCCAGCCGCAGGCGTGCAGCGCCTCCGCCACGTGCGAGCCGATGAACCCGGCGCCGCCGGTGACCAGCACCGTGCGTCGCTTGCTGACGTCGATCTCAAGGGAGTGGTTCATGATGGTTGCTCCTGCAGGCCCTCGCAGGCCGTAAGGTAGGGCGGAAGCCCAAGCAGCTCGTCGAGGCGGACGAAGCGGTAGCCTTCGTCACGCAGCCCCTGGATGATGCCGGGAAGAGCATTAAGGGTGGCGGAGCGGTCGACCCCCTGTTGCGTGTCGCTGCCGTCATGCAGGAGGACGATGGACCCGGGGCGCACGGAATCGACGACGCGCTTGACGATCTCGTCCGACGGCGGATTCGTCCAGTCCGACGGTTGCACGTCCCAGCCGATCGCGTGCATCTGGTGGTCGGAGACCGCGTGGAGCTGCCAGGGCGTGTGGAAGCCGTTCGGCGGGCGGAACAGCGCCGGACAGACCCCTGCGGCCTGCGCGATGCTCGCCTCCGCGTGCTCCAGCTCACCGTAGCGCGGCTCAAGGATGGCGTCGCGCTTGCGGTGGCGGTAGGAGTGGTTCCCTATCAGGAATCCGCCGTCCACGAGCGCGCGCACGATCTCGGGATGGGCGTCGGCGTTCTTTCCGACGACGAAGAAGGTGGCGGGCACGTCGTACGATTTCAAAGTATCCGCAATCTCCGTTGTCCAGGGCGCGTTCGGCCCGTCATCGAATGTAAGAGCTACCAGCTTCTCGTCGCGCGGCCCGTGGCCGATGATCGCCCCGTATACCTGCGACGACGGCGACATCGCCCAGTAGGTGGCGAGAGCGAGAAGGCCGCCCAAGATCAGGATGAACAGTCCGCCCAGCTTCCAGCGCATGCGTCACCTTACACTCTGTCCTCCAGCCGGCCGGCGAGCACTGCCTCTTCCTCCCGCCGACCTTTGGCTGCGATGCTCGACACTGACATCACCAGCACGAGCGCCGTCGCCGCGATGGCGGCGAAGA
>JBEKDP010000134.1:0-5360 GCA_050014295.1 Dehalococcoidia bacterium
CGACGAGGTGGAGATACCGACTCTCGACGGCCAGCACTCGCTGAAGGTACCCGCAGGCACGCAGTCCGGGCACCTGTTTGTCTTGAAGAAACAGGGCGTACCCCACGTGCGCGGTGGTGGTCGTGGGGACATGGTCGTGCGGGCACGCGTTGTGACGCCGACGCGCCTTAATGAGGAGCAGAAGCGCCTGCTCAACCAGCTCAAGGAATCGATGGGGGAGGCCGCGCACCCGGACGGCAAGGGCTTCATCGGCAAGATAAAGGAGACGCTGGGCTCCTAGCGGCAGGCCTGCCGCTATCTTGGTCACTCCCCCGCGAGGGCATCAGATTTGAAATGGCTCGAGATCACGGTTGCGGCCGCCGGCTCGGATGTGGAGGCGGTGGCTGACCTCCTCCGAGCGCACTCCCCGGGCGGTGTCAGCATCGAGGAGCCGCTCGATCTTTCACGGGATGACGGCTTGCTTTCCGTCGACCCAAACAGCCTCGCCCTAGTGAAGGCCTACCTTCTTTGCGATGACCGCCTCGCGGACCGCGAGCGCGCCCTCCGGCGAGAGCTTTCGGAACTGCGCCTGTCGCGGCCTCTGGCCCCATGCGTCACTCGTCAGGTGCAGGAGGAGGACTGGGCCGCCTCCTGGAAAGAGCACTTCCAAGTCGAGCGGATAGGACGGCGCCTCGTGGTCCGTCCCCGCTGGCGCCAGTATGAGGCGCAGCCCAGCGACATAGTCATCGACCTCGACCCCGGCATGGCGTTCGGCACCGGCCAGCACGCGACAACGCGGATGTGCCTCGTCGCACTGGAAGAGCGCCTGCGGCCGGGCTGTCGACTGCTCGACCTGGGGACGGGCTCCGGCATCCTCGCTATCGCCGGCCCTGCCCTGGGCGCGAGCGAGGTCGTCGCTCTCGACAACGATCCGCTGGCGGTGACGGTGGCGGCGGCGAACGTGGCGGCCAACGGCGTCAGCGACCGGGTGACAGTGCGCGAGGGGAGCCTCGGCGATGTCTGGCCTCTGGGCGCTCCCTGGCGTGGCGCGTTCGACTGCCTGGTCGCCAACATAAGCAGCACCACCATCATCGCTCTGGCGGAGTCGCTCGTCCAGGCGCTGGCGAGTGGTGGCCTGGGTATCGGCGGCGGCATCGGCGGCGAGCGCTGCGACGAGTGCCGGCTTGCGCTTGAGGCTGCGGACGGTCGAGTTGTCGAGGTCATGGCGGAGGGCGACTGGCGGACGCTGGTATTCGAGGCGCGCTGAGGATGGAGAGGTTCTTCGTTTCCCCCGAGACCCTGGCGACGGAGACAATCGAGCTGGATCGAGAGCTCTCTCACCGTCTGCGGCACGTACTTCGCCTCCGGTCAGGCGCGGAAGTGGTCTTCTTCGACGGCCGCGGCGGCGAGTATGAGGCGGTGCTCGAAGATGTGAGCAGTCCGGTGCGCGCGCGCGTTCTCCTGCAGCGGGATGGTCTCCCTGAGGCGAAGACGCGGCTTGTCCTTTACCAATCGCTAATCAAGGGCGACCGCTTTGACTGGGTGCTGGAGAAGGGGACGGAGATCGGCGTGGCGTCATTCGTGCCGCTGGTCAGCCGCCGCAGCGTCATGCGTCCGCGTGGCGACGACTCGAGCCGGGCGGCGCGCTGGCGGCGGATCGTCGTCGAGGCGGCGGAGCAGTGCGGTCGCTGCGTGCTGCCGGAGTTGGCGCCCGTTGCCAATCTCGACGAAGCGTTCGATTCTGCACCGGGGATACGTTTCCTTCCATGGGAGGAGGAGCGCGTCCTGGGGCTGCGAACGGTGCTGCGGCAGGCGCTTAACGAGGGTGCGGGGCCACCAGAGGTGAGCTTGTTCATCGGCCCGGAAGGCGGGTTCACCAGGGAGGAGGTCGAGCGCGCTGGGGGCGCCGGCGTGAAAGTCGTGTCGTTGGGGGAACGGATCCTGCGCTCGGAGACGGCGGGGATCGTCGCTGCGGCTGCCGTCCTCTGGGAGCTCGGCGAGCTGGGTGCCTAGGGGCCCATCGTCTGCAGGGTCAAGGGCATGGGGTCAACAGGCACGCCGCGGATATCGATCTCCCAGTGTAGATGCGGTCCGGTTGCCATTCCGGTGCTGCCCACGTTACCCACGAGGTCGCCTTTGTTCACCATCTGCCCCGCCTGGACAGCGACGGCTGAGAGGTGGCTGTACCCGCTGAATACGCCGTCGCCGTGATCGATGAGGACGGTGTTGCCGTAATCGGGCCCTGTTCCTACCCACGCTACCCGTCCGCTGTTCGCCGCTACGACCGGCACGCCCTCGTCGACCGCCAGGTCGATGCCGCCGTGGAAGCTGCTCACCGGCCCCCCGTTATAGCTGCGACGGATTCCGTAGGGACTACTGACTACGACCGGCTGAACGGGCCAGATGAACTGCCCCAGCCAGAGCTTCTGCGCCGTGAACTGCGAGAAGACGGCTGTCCGCGCATCGTCCTCCTGCTGCACCAGCGCGGGATCGAGCGAAGCATCGACGTCGGGCGGAAGGTCGATGTTCTCGACGGGATAGCCCATGTCGACAACCGTTACTTGGGTAGCCAGGTCCGCCATCACGTCGCCGTTAGCGTTGGACAGCTCGACGGTGATAGCGTGGATGCCTGGCTGAGCGTCGCCGGCCGCGGCGATAACGCCCCAGTAAGAGCCGTCCTGAAGAACCAGCGGGTAGCGCCTGCCGTCGCAGATGGCCGTCGCGCTACTGGCGTTGTAGCCCGGCAGCGTGAGGGTGGCGGACTGGCCTTGCCCGATCTCCGTCGGCGTCAACTGCACCTGCGACGCGGGCACCGGAGTCGGCTCCCCGCCGGCGGGGCTGTCCGTCGGCGAGGCTGGCAGTGGCTCAACGGAGGGGACGGCGACGGTCGGCGTGCTCGTCGGGCCGGTGGTCGTGGTAGCACTGGGCGTCGACGTGGCAGCGGGCGTCGCTGTGGCGGCGGGCGTGCGCGTGGGCGCCGGCGACGCGGTCGCAGCGTTCGAAGCTTGCTCGCCCTTCGAGCCAGATGAACAGCCTACTGCAACGGCCAGCGCTAGGGTCAGGAACGTCGCTGCGAGAAAACGGCATCCAGGCATCATCGCCGCCTTTGTTGTCGATGGGATTGCGCTACACATCCATATTACAGGATTGGCGGCGCGCGGGCCAAACGATAGGCGGAGACTACTTCTGACCTGCTGTGGGGTGAGTGTGCGCTTGGAAACGGGCTGGACTAGGCTGCCGCGGCCCTTCCTGATTCCTCGAGAGTCTTGATGAAGACCTCAACGAGGGCCGGGTCGAACTGGATGCCGGCACAGCGACGTAGCTCGACTACCGCCGTGCTGTGAGGCTCTGCTTTTCGGAAGGGGCGATCGGAGGTCATTGCGGAGTAGGCGTCCACCAGCGCCATGATCCGGCCTAGAAGGGGTATTTCTTCCGCCTTGAGGCCGCGCGGATAGCCCCTGCCGTCCCAGCGTTCGTGGTGGTTGATCACGGCGTCAGACACGTCGTTGGCATGGGGAACGCCCTTGATTATGAGGTCGCTGAGGACGACATGACGCTGCACGATCTCCCGCTCCTCGTGGGTCAGCGGCCCGGGTTTCTTGAGGATGTGGTCGGGGATGCCGATCTTGCCGATGTCATGGAGGAGCCCGCCGATGCGCAAGGCACTTTGCGTTTCCTCTGAGAATCCCAACGCTTTGCCCAGCATCATCGCGTACTCAGCGTTTTCTTCGCTGTGCGCCTTCGTATAACGGTCCTTCTTGTCCACCGTTCGCACGAGGCCATCGAGGACGCCGAGGGTGGTGTTCTGATAAGAGAAGAGCTCCCCAGGCTTGCGGTTGGCCAGCGTCACCTTGTCGCCGCCCTCGCGCTTCGACTCGAAGAGGGACGCGTCAACATACGCGAGGAGCTCTTCTTTGTTCCGGCTGTCATTCGGGCAGACGGCTACGCCGATGCTCAGCCGCAGAGGGAGTTTCTGGCCGTTCTCCAGAAGCACTCCCTGCTCCGAGAGCCGGGCTCGGATGCGCTCTGCGAGCAGTTTGGCGCCCTTTCGGCTCGTGTTGGGTGCCAGGAGCACGAATTTGTCGCCGCCGTACCTGCCGACGACATCTCCGTCCCGGCTCACGCCGGTTATCAGCTCGGCGACGAGCTTGAGGATTCTGTCGCCGGCCGCGTGGCCGTAGGTCGTGTTGAACAGCTTGAAGCCATCGATGTCTATGAGCATGACCGCCAGCGGCTTGCGGGTGTGTTTGCTCTGATCGATCTCCAGCGAGAGCGCTTCCTGCGTTCGACGGTGGTTGTGGAGGCCCGTGAGAGCGTCAGTGCTGGCAATGTCTGACAGCTCCTCGTAGCTTTCGTGCAGAGCCAGGCTCATGTGATTGAAGCTCTGGACGAGGTTGCGCATCTCGTCGACGCCTTCCTCCTCGATGGTCTGACCGTAGCTTCCTTCGCTGATCTCGTGGGCGTGCGCGGCGAGGCGGTGAATGGGGCCCGATATCCGCCGAGTGGTCCAGACAACGACGCCGATGACGACAAGGCCGCCGACCCAGGCGAGCCCGACAAGTTGGCCGATGCGCGTTCGTACCCCTGCCATCAGGTCGCCTGTTGGCATCAGCACCGACAGATACCCTGATGCTTGCGCTCCGCCTTCCAGTTGGGTGGTCAGCACGCCGTATGAATTGCCGTTGATCTTGACCTGTGTGGGCTGGCCCACAGATCCGGGGGTACTCGCGTCGGGGCTGTAGTATTGGGCTGCCGTCGACGAGCCCGTCGATACTCCGTCCACCGTCAAGGAGACTTCGACGTTGATGGCGCCGACGATCGCGTCCAAGAACTTCTGGTCGAGGCGCTTCGCCATCACCATGAAACCAACCACGTTGTCCGTTCCGCGGCGGTAGGGAGCCAAGGCGACGAGCCAGATAGCCCCGGCGGAGGTGTTGATGGTGGAAAGGGCCTGGGCCTTGGTGGCTGTGTTGAGATCGAGGCCCTCCAGGCTCGGGGTAGGTCCGGTGCCGCTCAGGAATGCGCCAGTGGGAGAGATGAACTCGACCGCGTCCAGGTCGGTTGTGGCCAGGGCCCCATACAGGTCAGGCGGCACGGCCCTGGGATTGGTCAGGACAGTCTCGACTTCCGGCGTGTTCGCGCCGACGCTGGCCTTCTCCCGCAGATCTGCCTCCCGTTGCTGGATTAGGAGGTTCACAGCGCCGCTGGTGCTCTCAAGCTGCGTCTTCACTGAGTCATTTGCCTGGCCCGTGAACATCTTGATAGCGACCGCCGTTCCGACCGCGGTCAAGACTACGAAGATCGCTATAAGAGGCGCAAGTAGTTGCTTATTGAGGGTCCACTTCATGCTTAAGGCATACCGTCCTATACTGGCGAATTCG
>JBEKDP010000135.1:0-5353 GCA_050014295.1 Dehalococcoidia bacterium
AGCCGCCGGTCGCTAGGACGAGAAAGCGGCAGCCGAACTCTTCGCGCGTCTGCCGCCCGGCATCGAGCGCTTTCACGCCGCTAACGGCGTCCCCTTCGACCACAATTTCCTCGACGAGGCAGTGCTCTCTGATAGTGACGTTCGAGGAGCGGGCGAGGCTGCTCAGGGAGAGCTCGATGTGGGCACCGGTGGAGTCGCCGCCGGCATGGAGGACACGCGCCCGGCTGTGAGCGCCCTCGCGGCCCAGCGCGACCTCGCCGTCGATGCTGTCGAAGGGAACGCCGAAGCGCACGAGGTCGGCGATGCGGTCGGTGGCCTCCGCGGTCAGGATGCGCGCCGCCTCCTCGTCGACGAGGCCGGCGCCCGCGGCTATCGTGTCGGCGAAGTGAAGCGCAGGCGAGTCGCCGGCCCCCACGGGCGCGGCGATGCCGCCCTGGGCGTGCTGGGTGTTAGACTCGTCGACGGAGCCCTTGGTGAGGATAAGAACGCTGCCGTGGCTCTGGGCGAGAAGGGCGGCGAACAGGCCGCCGATGCCCGAGCCGACGACGACGTAGTCGTAGCGGTTCACTGCGGCGACGCCGCTTCCGCCGTCTGAAACAGCTCCACGAGGAGGTCGTCGGGAGCCAGGGCCATGATGAATTTCACCATCCCGAAGTCCCTGATCGGATCGCGAAAAGTGAGGCCTTTCGCTTCCATCGAGGCGACGAGCGCTTCGAGGTCGTCGGTCAGGACTCCCAGGTGGTGGACGGTGCCCGGCCCGACGACTCGCGGTGGCTGATCGTAGAAGTTGATGGCGCCGCGACCAACGGCAATGCGAACGTTGCGCGCGCCGGCGACCTCGAGATCGAAGACGACGCGAGCGCCGAGCATCTCGGTCCACCAGCGGATCGTGGCGTCCAGGTTAGAAGCGAAAAGGTGGGCGTGGTCCAAGTCGATTTGCATGACAGACTCCTTGGTGGCCTAGGTAGACGAGGCTGTCTGATCCGGGCTGCTAGCTGACGGCCAGCATGCGCTCGAGGGCCAGCTTCGCCCAGCGCGCCGTCTCGGGCTCAACCGTCACCTGATTGACGACCCCGCCGTCCACGAGCCGCTCCAGCACCCAGCACAGATAGGCGGGATGGATGCGGTACATCGTCGAACAGGGGCAAGGTTCCGGCTCCAGCGAGACGACCTGCTTGTCGGGGTTCTCGCGGGCAAGGCGGGCGACCAGGTTGGCCTCGGTGCCGACGGCCCAGGCGCTCCCCGGCGGCGAGTCGCTGACGGCGCGAATTATGTACTCCGTGGAGCCGTAGCCGTCGGCGGCCGCGACGACCTCCAGGCGGCACTCCGGGTGGACGACGACCCGGATATCGGGGTAGCGGTCGCGCGCCCGGCGGACCTGATCGACGGTGAAGCGCTGGTGGACGCCGCAGTAGCCCTGCCAGAGGATGATGCGGCTCGCCTGCAGCGTCTCCACCGTGTTCCCGCCGAGACGGCCGGGAAACAGCTCGTAGTCCCAAAGCGGCATTTGGTCGAGAGGGACGCCGAGGGCGTGCGCGGTGACGCGCCCCAGGTGCTGGTCGGGGAAGAAGAGGACGCGTCGCTTTTGCGCCAGCGCCCAGCGGAGGATGGCCGGCGCGTTGCTCGATGTGCAGACGGCACCGCCGCGCTCGCCGCAGAACGCCTTCAAGGACGCGGCGGAGTTGATGTAGGTCAGCGGCAGCGTATCCTCAGCGATGCCCGCCGACGCGAGCTCTTCCCAGCACGAAAGCACGTCGCGGGGCGTCGCCATGTCCGCCATCGAGCAACCGGCGGCCAGGTTGGGCAGGAGCACTTTCTGGTGCGGCGCGCAGAGGATGTCGGCGCTCTCGGCCATGAAGTGGACGCCGCAGAGGACGACGTACTCCGCCTCGGCGTGGCGGGCGGCCCACTGCGCCAGCTTAAAGGAGTCGCCGCGCTGGTCGGCGAAGCGGATCACGTCCTCGCGCTGGTAGTGGTGGCCGAGAATCGCCAGCCGGTCGCCGAGCTTTCGCTTCGCGGTCGCGATGCGGTCGATCAGCTCAGGCGCGGTCAGGCGGCGGTAGTCGAGGGGGATGTCCTGTTGCCAGCCAGCGAAGGCTCGCTCTTCGTTGAGGGGCACCGTCGTGACGGGCTCGCACGCGGGCGCGATGCCAGTCGCTGGAAGAAGGGCTTCCTTTACCATAGAAACGCCTCCTCTGACGGAATCCTGCGCCGTCGCTCACAGACTTAGTGTGCGATGTACACTAACAGTATCACAGGTCGCCCTGAATGTCAAGCAGGGGGGGCACTTAGGTACTTGACACACCTTGACGCAGCATGCCAATCAACCTAACCTGGGAACGTGACTACTGTTCTTGTCCTGTAAATAGAAGCCGTTCGCGGCCAAGCCATACTTGCACATGCGTCCCCTACCATGTGCAAGGTCACTGTGCGGCTTCTAACTCCTCAAAAAAACCCAAAACTGAAACTGGCAGACGGCGTGAGCATGCTCACCCGACCGCCGTGCATACTAGAGAACTAGAGGAGACAAACAATGGACGAACAAGAACAGATGCAGTTCTTCTACGAGATGTTCGACGCATCGCTGCCCCGCCTTGGCCCCGGAGACGACGCTTCGACGAGAAAAGCGCTGGACATGCTGCTCACGACAAGGCCTCAACGCAAGGATGCGAAACTCAGAATCCTGGATATCGGCTGTGGAAATGGTGCGCAGACCATCCAACTGGCCAAATATGCGGATGGAACGATCACGGCCGTGGATAACCACAAGCCGTTCTTGGACGAACTACAGCGCCGCGCTGAAGCCGAGAGTCTTTCAGAGAAAATCGAGTTTTGTCTGAAAGATATGCGTGCCTTGGGAATCGAGATAGGGTCCTTTGATCTAATCTGGGCGGAGGGCTCTCTCTTCATTATGGGTTTTCGCGAGGGACTGGAGGCTTGCCACGATCTGCTGACTCCGAGTGGGCTTTTGGCGGCTAGCGAGCTCTCCTGGTTGCGACCCGATCCGCCGTCCGAGTGCCGAAAATTCTTTGCCAACGAGTACCCCGCCATGGTGGACATAGCCGCCAATTTGGCCGCCATAAAAAGCTGTGGATATGAAGTACTGGGGCACTTCACCCTTCCGGAGTCAGCGTGGTGGACGCCATACTACCACCCTCTCGAAGACCGTCTTCAGTCACTTCGGGAGAAGTATGCCACGGACCCAGAAAGGATCGAGGCGATCGAGTCCATTCATCTGGAGATCGAGATATACCGCAAATATTCGAGTTACTACGGTAACGTGTTCTATCTGATGCAACGATGAGCTAAGGAATCCAGCGGTTTCCGTCGCCAAAAGACCCCGAGGGTAATCCCCTCGGGGTCTTAGCATTTTCGATCCAATTTCGCGCCGGTTGCTCGTGTACCAGTTCTCCGCCAGCAGCTCGAAATGCGCCTGCCGGTGCTTGCAGGCCGGACAAAGCTCGGGCGCCTCCTTGCCGACGCGACTGGCCGCATGCTACGATTCTGGCGTCCGCGTAACGCATGACGACACTGTGACTTACCGAATGCACCTCGTATAATCGTGGCGAGTATTATGTCGAGTCGATCGGTTGAGCTGCCGGTGGCCCGTAGCGGCGACGACGCCGAGACGGTCGCGCTGAACTGCGTCCGCGAGGGCGGTCGCCTGGCACTGGAGCGCTTCCACCAGCCACAGGCGGTCACGGTCAAGGGGCGCGGCGACCTGGTTACACAGGTCGACCTGGCAATCGAGACGTACATTAGCCGCCTGGTGAGCGACGAGTTCCCCGACCACGCGGTCCTGTCCGAGGAGAGCAACGCCGGCACGATCGCCACCGCCGACGGCTGGACGTGGGTCGTCGACCCGCTCGACGGCACGCGCAACTACGTCAGCGGCGTCCCCATCTTCTGTGTCAACGTTGCGCTCTGCCTGGACGGCCAACCGGCGCTCGCCATGACCTACGACCCGGTGCACGACGAGCTGTTTCGGGCGAGAGAGGGCGGCGGCGCCTGGCTCGGCGAGCAGCCGGTCCACGTGTCGCAGAACCCGTCGGTGCAGGCGTCGGTCATCGGCTTCGACATGGGCTACGACGACGCGCGGGCCGGCCACATGCTCAGCTTGATGCGGTCGCTCTGGCCGGGCGTGCAGAACCTGCGGCTCCTCGGCAGCGCCGCCCTCGGTCTCGCTTACGCCGCCTGCGGTCGCTTCGACCTGTTCACGCACAACTACCTCTTCCCCTGGGACCTCGCGGCCGGTATCCTGCTTGTACGGGAGGCCGGCGGCGTCATCACAGACCGCGACGGTGGCCCGGTGAGCCTAAGCAGCGAAGGCACGGTCGCCGGCGGGGCCGCCGTTCACGCGGACTTCCTCCGCTTGGCGGCGGGGAAACCCTGGCGCCAAGGCGGGCCTGGTAGTAGGGAGGGCGGATAGATGACCAGCAAAATGCCGCCGCTGGGCGAGCGTTCACCTGCGGTGCGCCGCGCGATGTGGGCGGGCGTCCTTGTGGCGATAGTCGCAGTGGTGGGTATCGCGGCGTTCGTAATCGGCTCGACGAGGGGTGGCGGAGGCGGGGGAGGCGACAACAGCGGAGACACGAGCGGGGCGGCGCCCGGGGGAGCCTCGCCGACGGCGCAGGAAACGGTCACCGTCGAGCAGGCGCTCGATCAGTATGTGACGCAGCAACTCAACCAGCAGTACGTCGGCGACTGCACCGCCTCGGTGGTGGCGAAGGAGGCGGGCAAGCTGTGCTCGGTGGCCAAGGGCGACCGGACGAACAAGAAGGCGTTCCTGCTCGGCCCCAGCTCCTTCGAGTCCACCCTCTGGATATTCTTGAGCAAGCAGGGAGATGCTTGGCAGGTCGACGGGACGGCGCCGGTGAATCCGGACATGGCGAACATACCGGGGGCGCCGTGGCCGCTGGCGAAGGGCGCGAAAGTCGTCGTCGTCGGGACGGGGAACTGCCTGAACGTGCGCTCGGCGCCGGGGACGAAGGAGGCGGCGGTCGACTGCCTGGCGGACGGAACGGTGATCACGCTGGCGGATGGGCCGGTCACTGCCGACGGCCACGATTGGTGGCAGCCGCAGGACCGCAGCGGCTGGGTGGCCGGCGACTGGCTGCGCTATCCGGACGATGTCGGGACGCCAACGCCCGCGGCGACAACTCCCGCGGCCTCGGCCAGCCCAACGCCGACGCCGTAGCTCGCCGGAGCGATTCCCCGCGACGACCCGCTTACTTGCCGCGAGCGTTCTGCCAGCGCCCCTTGGCATACCACCCGCCGACGCCAAGCACCACGACGCCCGCGGCCAAAGCAGCGGCCACTTCCTCTGAGACGGGGATGCGGCTTCCACCCGAGG
>JBEKDP010000136.1:0-5330 GCA_050014295.1 Dehalococcoidia bacterium
CGCCACCATGCTCGACGAGGCGATGGGCTGGGTGATTATGGCCCAAGGTATCTGGGCGGTGACGGGCAAGATGAACGTGCGCTACCGCGACCCGGTGCCCCTTCATCAGCCGGTGACCGTCGTCGGCAGGATCGAGAGGGACCGGCGGCGCTGGCTGCTGGTGCGCGCCGAAGTGCGCTCGTCCGAGGGCACGGTGCTGTCGGAGGCCGACGCGCTCTTCATGCGGGTTTCGGGAGACCGGCAGCGTGAGCTCGAGGAGCTCTACCGCGGCGTTACCCTCGAAGACGTGGACAGGTCCCCAGAGGCCGATCCGGTTTAGGGCGCGAGACTAGAACTGTGGGCAGGGTAATCCTCTACACGGGCAAAGGCGGCGTCGGCAAGACCACGGTCTCCGCGGCAACCGCCCTCCGCTCTGCGGAATTGAGCCACCGCACGGTGGTAATGAGCACAGACAGTGCCCACAGCCTCGCCGATTCCTTCGACATGCCGCTCGGTCCGGAGCCGGTACAGGTCGCCGAGAACCTCTGGGCGCAGGAGACCGATGTCTACTACAACATGAAGAAACAGTGGGGGGTCGTCCAGGAGTGGCTCACCGCCCTCCTCGTATGGCAGGGGATGCAGGAGCTGGAGGCGGAAGAAGTGGCAGTCGTGCCGGGGATGGACGAGCTGGCGAACCTGCTCTGGATAACGCGCAACTATGGCAGCGGCAACTTCGATGTTGTGATCGTTGACTGTGCGCCGACGGGGCAGGCGTTGAGCCTGCTCAGCTTCCCTGAAGCCGCGCGCTGGTGGGTGGATAAGGTGCTGCCGGTGGAACGGCGCCTCGCCCGGCTGGCGGGCCCCGTCATTCGCGGGCTGACGGGGATGCCGGTGCCGCGGAAGGAGGTCTTCGACGCGGCGGAGGACCTGCTGGCTCGGTTGACGGAGCTGCACGAGCTGCTGTCGGACCGCCTGGTGTCGACGGTGCGACTGGTGGTGAACCCGGAGAAGATGGTCATCAACGAGGCGCAGCGCAGCTTCACCTACCTGAACCTCTACGGCTACGTGACGGACGCGGTCGTCTGCAACCGCCTGCTGCCGGAGACGGTCGAGGACAGTTACTTCTCGATCTGGCAGGAGGCGCAGCAGAAGTACCGTCGCCGGATCGAGGAGTCGTTCTCGCCGCTGCCGATCTTGACGGCGCCCCTCTTGGAGCACGAGGTGGTCGGGGTGGAGACGCTGCGGGAGATCGGACAGCACCTGTTCGGCGAGGAGGACCCGACTCGCATCTACTACCCGGCAGTCGCGCAGGAGGTGCGGGCGAAGAACGGTCGATACGTGCTCAGCCTGGCGATGCCTTTTGTAAGCAAGGACGATATTTCTCTGGCGCAACGCGGCGACGAGCTGACGATTCGGGCGGGCGCCTACAAGCGGCAAGTGCTGCTGCCGCGGGCGCTGGCCGGACGTCGGGCCACAGGCGCTAAGATCGAGGGCGAGCGCCTCAATATCACTTTCAGCCCCAAGGACTAAGCGACCTCACTGGTTCAGGCCAAGAGCCACACATAGTCCACGGGAGATTCCACTTCATTCGCCAGCCGCCGGCGCATTGCCACGCCACCATTTTCGCCAACGGTGATGATCGGCGGCGTCGCGACCGACAATATATTCGCGATGAATGGATTCGGCGTGGGCGCGAGCGTCGCGGTAGGCATCGAGATTGGGGCCAGGCTGGTAACGCCCGACCTGTACTTCAGCCAAGTGTTGATGGTAATGCTGCTCTACGGGTCGATTATCGGGTTGATGTTTCACTTCGTTCAATGGGCGCTCCAGGGCGTCCGCCTCCCCTTCAATCGCCGCTAGACGTCAGTCAACATCCTCTAAGCGATGCGCGGGGCTACATCCGGCGCGACCGGCCCACTCTCTTGGCTCCACGCGGTATAATCCTCCAATGATGCGTAACCTGTTTCCGGCGGGCAGGCTCTTGGCGACTGTAGCACTCGCGCTGCTGGCGGCATTCGGCGGCATCGGTTCGACGCGCGCGCAGGCGCCGGCGCTGGAGATAACACAGACCATTACCGCAGGGTATCCTGACGTGATTGCCGTGGTGACGGTGCGCGACGCCGCCGGCGCGCCCGTCGGCGGGCTGACGGCACCTGCTTTTAGCGCCGCAGACGGCGATACCGCCGTGCCGGTCACGGGCGTACAAGCGGCCGTGAACGCCGACATCGGGCTGGCCGTGGTGCTGGTGATGGACACGAGCGGCAGCATGCAGGGCGAGCCTCTGGCACTGACGCAGCAGGCGGCGATAAGCTTCGTCGACAAGCTGCTGCCCAAGGACGAGGCGATCGTCATCCCCTTTGCGGACACGGTGGGAGCCACCAGCGCGTTGACCGGGGACAAGGCGGCGCTGGCAGCCACGCTCCTCAGCCTGAAGGCCGGCGGCTCGACGGCGCTGTACGACGCCGTCATCGCCGGCGTGAATGCAGCGAAGACCGCGCCCCTGCCACGGAAGGTCGTCATATTGCTGACCGACGGGCAAGACTACGGCAGTCGCAGCACCGCGACGCTGGAGCAATCGCTGGACGAGGCGTCAAGGAGCGGCGTACCGGTGTTCACGATCGGCGTCGGGGAGGCGATGAACGCGCCTTACCTTCAGGACTTGGCACAGGCGACAGGCGGACGCTTCCTATCGGCGCCCGCGCCATCGGACGTCGCCGGGGTATACGATGGCATCGGCATATTGCTGCGCTCGCAGTACCTGGTGCGAGTGCAGATGGCGGCGGCGGCCGACGGCGGCACGTCGGAATTGCGAATCGCGGTGAACGCCGCCGGAATGACTGCGAGCGGGACGGCCAGCTTCGCGCGCCCCGGGATCGCGCCCACCCCGACGGCGGAGACGGAACCAGCGGCCGAGCCGGCGGGCGCGGCCGACAACGGAGGCGGCCCCGGGCTAGTGTTTTGGGTGCTGCTCGCGGCCCTGCTTGGATTGCTGCTGACGGGCGGCGGCCTAGTCGGCGTGAGGCGCCTGCGCAGGCAGCGCGTGTCGACAACGACGGCAGGGCCTACTGAGTCGGCGCGCTCCTACCGTCCGCCACCCGTCGCGAACTGGACGGGGCCTGCCGCTCCTGCCGCGAGGCTCACTGTGATCGGCGGGCCGGGCAAGGGGAAGAGCATCGGCATCGGAGATGCGGCGGTCACGATCGGCACGGACCCGGACTGCACGCTGCGCCTGTCGAACCCGGACGGTCAGGTCGCCGGACACCACGCACGCGTCTGGCTGCGAGAGGGCAGCTTCATGCTCCACCACCTTGGCGGCCGGCTTACGACGATGGTGGGAGACAAGCCTTTGAAGTGGGCAGTACTGGAGGACGGCGACGAGATCGTGATCGGGCCGCACCGGATCCGGTTCGAGTACGGTCTGCCCTCGGCGGGGGCGCGACCCTAGTGGCGGACAAATACCGCTTCGATGGAGCCCGTGAACTCCTCCTGCCAAGAGGTGCTGGCTCGTAGCGCATCCGCGAGCTTCGAATCGCGCGGGATCAGGGCAACGTCGGCGTCGTATTTCAGTAGAAGCTCGTCCCAGCCGGGCTGCACCCTAAGTATCGTCACGTAGTCGCCCATGATTCCGCTGCCGTAGAACTCTTCGCGACCATCGATGAATACGGGGGTCACTCGGTACAGGCGGTCTATTAGAAAGCCACCCCAGCCATAATCATTGAAGAGCCTGGCCTCTGGATAGTGGCTCGCCACAAACGCCGCCCCCTCGGCGGGGTAGCCGTCATCGCTGGGATCCCGTACGGAGAGCGACCCGCCGCGCTGCACCGCCCCTACCAAGCACGCCGCCATCACCACTGCGACGATCGTGACTCCGACGACCGCGGGCAGGGTCGTCGCGGAGTCCTTTGCCCGGCTAGCCAGCGTCCAGCGGCCGGCTGCCGCGGAGCCGGCCATGGGAAACAGCAGCAGGACAGCGAGCGGCACGTTCCGCACCGCCTGAACGCTGAGGACCACGACGACGACGGACAATAGCCAGAGAAACGGACGCCGCCGCGATGCCAGCGACAGCGCGAGCAGAACAATGACGGCGGTGATCGGCGCCGTCACGGGCGAGGTGAAGTCCGGTCGCTGCCATTCCTCAATAAGCGAGCGCTGGGCGTTGCCTTGGAGAAGATAGTGCGCCGGATAGGTAAGGATGGCGGGCCCGTTCGGGTTGGCGAACGTCGCCAGCAGGCAGGCGCCGCCTACCAGTAGCGGTGTGCGCAGGCCGGACGCCAGTGTGCCAACGTGTCGACCGATCTGAACCAGCGCCCAGATAGCCACCACCATGAGCCCGTAGAAGAACCCGAGATGCAGGTTGACCCATAGCGCCATGAGGATCGGCAGGACCCAGAGAGGCATCGAGTCGCCTTCGTCGTGACGCTGGAGCACGTAGACGAACACCGCGAACAGCAGCCACGTGAACTCCTGCGGCCGAACGGTAACGAACCGGATGAGCACGAAGACCGCCAAAGCCGACAGAATCACCAGCGGCTTCGTCCCGGCGCCCAGCCGCCGTCCCAGGGCGTACATAAACCCCAGCGCGGCGACCATCGCCAGCCCAAAGACGACGACGTTGCCGGCGTAGCCGAGGGTCGACTCCACAGCATAGATGATCGCCTCGGAAAGCCACTCGTGAGTCACCCACGCCTTGCCCGCCGCCGTCCAGGAGAACGGGTCGTTCCGGGGAATGCCGGACTCGAAGATCAGCTTGCCGGTGCGCAGGTGCCACCAGAAGTCGGGGTCCACGGTGCGCACCAGGGGCAGCGCCGCCAGCACAGCGAGCGGGATGGCAAGTTGCACCCAGGCGATCGGTACGCGGCGCCTCAGCAACCGCCACGAGGACGAACTAGCAGGTGGCGAAGTTGAGTGCTCCACTTCCCTTCCGTTCCCGCCTGACTGCGACTGCGTTCCTAAGCGACGTTATGATATAGGGTCGGCCATGGGGCGGCAAAGCTGCATCTCGCCGGCGGCCGACCGGCCTGGCGCGACGCCGGGTCGGCCAGTGAACGCGCACCTTCCCACTGTTCGAGTCGCCGGTCCTTATGTCAAGCGGAGAAGCGGCCAGAGGGCGGCGGCCGGGTTGCGAACGGGGCTATGAACTCGATTCGAGGAGATCGCCAACGAGGGGAGTCGAGACCCTTGACAACCCTCCGTAACGTGTGTAAAGTTTTTACGTTAACCCATATTGGTGGCGGTAAGAAGGGGGAGGGAACCCCCGCCAATCCCCTTCCTTCCGCAGTGCCCTGACCCAGTCATTACATATTCGCGTAAGTCGATAAGCGTCGGTCGCATGGAGATTCGACTCTCGCCAT
>JBEKDP010000137.1:0-5296 GCA_050014295.1 Dehalococcoidia bacterium
CTCCGGCTCCGAATCCACCGTTACCGTGACGACCAGCGGCGGTAGTTCGACCTCCTACGGCATGGGATTGCAGCTCTACGAGTACAGCGGCATGGCCGCTACCTCTCCGCTCGATGACGTCGCAACGCCCAATTCGGGCACCGGCACTTCCCTGACATCGGGGAGCGTCACGACCACGCAGGCCTGCGATCTCCTCATCTCGGGGGCGGCCATCAACACCAACGCCACCTTCACCTGGGGCAACTCCTTCACTGAAGAGTTTGACTTCCAGAATCCCGGCACCAACAGACGTTCCTTCGGCGGCGCGGACCGTGTCGTTGCGTCCGCCGGCGACTACTCCGCCTCGGCGACTGCCAGCGCGTCCGCTGCGTGGAGCATGGTGCTCGCCGCGTTCAAGGCGGCTGCTGCAACGCCGACGCCGACGGCGACGTACACGCCCACATCCACGCCTACCAATACGCTAACACCGACGCGCACCTACACGCCGACACCGACGTCAACCTATACGCCCACGCCGACGAGTACCAACACGCCGACAGCGACGAATACCTATACGCCAACGCCGACGAGTACCAACACGCCGACAGCGACGAATACCAACACGCCGACGGCGACAAATACCTATACGCCGACGGCGACAAATACCTATACGCCGACGTCGACGCCCACCTGCGCCACCCAAACGCAGGTTCACAAGTACCACGCCATGGTGGGCAACGGGAGCACCCAGTACAACAGCATCACCAACACCTTCACTACCGCGCCCACGGCGGGCAACCTGCTGATCGCCGTCTTCGGTAAGAGCGGCGCCGGCAGCATCAACACGCTGAGCGGCTGGAACGTCGCCACCAGCTATACGACCGCCGGGCCTGGCGAAGCCATCTACTACAAGATAGCCTCCGGCTCCGAGTCGACTGTCACCGTGACAACCAGCAGTACGAACAACTACATCATGGGGCTGGATCTCTTTGAGTATAGCGGCATGGCCGCCTCGAACCCGTTCGATGTTGCGGCAACGCCCAAGACGGGCACCGGCACGGCCCTGACATCGAATAGCCTCTCGACCAACCAGTCTTGCGAGCTTCTCATCTCGGAGGGAGGTGTCATCGCCAGCGCCACTTTCACCTGGGGCAGCTCCTTCACGGAGCAGTATGACTACCGCAACAGCGGCAGCATAATACGTTCCCTCACTGATGCGGCTCGCACGGTGACGACTGTGGGCAGTTACTCCTCGTCTGCCACCGCCACCGCGTCCGGTGCGTGGACCGTGGTGCTCGCGGCGTTCAAGAACGGGGTGGTGAGCGCGCCCGCACCGGCCTCGATGAGCAGCTTGACGGCCAGCAGCTCGGGCATCCGGAGCATCAATGGTGTTGGCTACACGCCGCCTGTCACCTGGGTGGGGCGTTCCGACCTCTCTGACTCGATCTGGCGCGGATCAAGCGTTCTCGGTGGCGGTTGGCTCTATATGACCGTGGCCGGCCTGCAGTCGGACCGCATCCAAGCCCCCTGCAGTCGGACGACCCCCGACTGGCTGCGAACGCGCAGGTCAATACGTTCGGTCGATGCTACTACCATTTGGACCTGCGTAAAGGTGCCGTGATGAGTGAAGCGCACAATAGCCTGACGCGCGCGATGCGAGGGCTCTCTCGACCACTCGCCGATTCCCGGGGTCAGGTGCTGCCACTCGCGCTAGTCGCCATGGCGCTGGGCACCCTCCTCGTCTCGCCGTTCCTGGTCAACGCCAGTGCCAACCTGCTCGCCGGGCGCAGCGTCGATATCACGATCAAAGACTCCTACTCGGCCGATTCGGGGATCGAATGGGCGCTCTGGCGCCTCAAGAACAACCCGGTACTCACGACGAGCACCACCTATACCGAGGCGCCCCTGCAGCCGACGCCCACCGCCATCAACGGTTCCGCTTTCCCCACGACCGAGATCCGCTATGTAGCGGGGGCCGGAATGTCGAACAGCATCACCCCGACCTGGCAGGGAGGCAGCGGACCGAAGTGTTATCCTTTCCAGTCGACCGAGGCGGGCCCGATATACGCGACCGTAACCTTCGGCGCGGGCCAGGTCTGGATAGATATCCTTGCCGGCTCCGATCCGTGCCAGAGGGCGCCGGCACTCGCTCCCATGAGTGGTGTCTCCCCGTACGTCGCTCAGTTTCTCGGGAGGCCGGCCGGGTCCTACCAGCTCCTGGTGGAGACATCGCCCGCGGGGGCGGGAACTGTCACCATCATCTACCCCGTGGCGTCCTATGACATTCGCTCGCAAACCAGCGGGCGCACCATCACTGCAAGAGCAACCGCTAGCACGGATGCTGTCCGGATCTTCTCCTGGCAGCTCAACTGAGGGAGGAGGACGTAGCGTGTTTCGGTCACTGCCGTCACTGTCACTTCCGTCATTACAGAGCATAAAGATCAAGCCCTTGACGATGCTCCTCGGGTTAGGGGGCATCGTCCTGGTCGCTTACCTCGTGACTGGTGCGTCCTACCTCAAACAGCGCACGGAACAGCCGGGGCTGACCGAACAGGTTACGTCAGGCGGAGTCCTTCTGGCCAACCTTGGGGATTCGCAGAAGACGCTGCAGGATCTGAAAGACCAACTCGCGCAGCTTCAGGCGAGCGAAGCCATCTTCAGCCGCGCCATGCCGACCAGCCTGGACAGCGCAGTCCTGGTCCAAGGCCTGCTCACCGATGCCGCCCAACGCAACGTGCGGATTACACAGATAACCGGCCTCCCTCCAAGAGAAGTGAAAGGCACGGACGAAAAAGCGCAAAGCTATGAGGCCGATTCCTACGCCCTCGTCGTCGACGGCGCACTCCCGGACCTCTTCTCCTTCCTCTCTTTGATAGAGGGAGATACCACCCAAACGGCGGGGATCGGTGATGTAGCGCTGGCACCGGCCGACAATAGCTATGAAGTGAAGTTCACGGCCTCGTTTTACGCGAGTGCCGTGAGCGCAGACGCCTCGGCGACGCCGCAGGCGCCCGTCGGCCAACAAGCGAACCCGAGTGGTGGTTAGAAAGATGAGAGTCGCTCTTCACGGTCCCACGATCAGCGTCCCTCGCTTCCTGGAGCGAGCCGTCGTCACCCTCAACGTTGAGGGGCGAAGCGCCCGCGTCCTCGTGGCGCGGGGAGGCAGGGCAGTCGACTGGAATGAGACCCTTCTTGAGGAGGGCCTGGTTAGAGAAGGCGTCATCATCGACCCCGAGGGAGTAGGCAGTGTCTTGAAGGGCCTTCTCAAGCCGAACCGCATATGGGGAACGAGACTGATGGCCAGCGTGACCGGCCTTCGCTCCATACCGCGTCTGCTAGAGCTCCCGCACATGAGCGCCCAGATGATGGAAGCGGCGGTCTCGCGTGAGGCTAAGCGGGAGATGCCCGTCCCTCTGCAGGACATCTACCTCTCCTGGCAGGCGTTGGGGGATGGCAATGGCAAGCAGCGGGTATTCGCCCTCGGCGTGCCGCGAGACACCCTCGATCCCCTGCTGCGGGCGCTCGCCATCGCCGGTAGCCGGCCCTATGCCGTCGATATCAAGCCGCTGGCGCTGGCAAGGGCGGTTAACCGTCGCGAAGCCATCGTCGCCAACGTCGAACCCGAGAGCGCTGACATCATCGTCGTCACCGAGGGTATGCCCGCAATCATGAGGACGGTCGCCAGCCGCAGCGGGACCAGCACCCGTGACGAGAGCATCGAGCGGTTCCGTGGCGAGCTGGCGCGCACCGTCAAGTTCTATAGCGACACCCATCGCCAGGAGCCGCTGTCTCTGGACACACCCCTGTTCATTACCGGCTCCCTGGCGCCTGAGGCCGCGGAGACGATGAGTCTGGACGGGGAACTTCCATTCCTGGTGGAGCCGCTGGCTCCGCTGCTGGAGTGCCCTCCCGATCTTCCCGTCCACAGCTATGCGGTCAACATCGGGTTGGCGCTAAAGGAGGTGTGAGAGAGCGTGCAGAGAAGCGCTGCTCTCCAGCGGAACACGTTTGTCGATCTGAATGTGCTGCCGCCTGCGCTGCAGCCGCACCGCTACGCCCGCTGGTACGCTGTGGGTCTGGCGGCGGTCGTCGCCGGCTGCCTGCTCCTCGTGCCGATGGTGATGCTGCAGCGCTCCGCGAGCCAGCAAACCGGGCAGCTGCGCGACCAGTTGGCGGTGATAAACGCCCAGTTGGGCCAGGCCGAACTGGAAATCGGCGAAGAAAGAGGCCTGCGGCTACAGATCAACGACGCGCAGTCGGCGCTTGCAGCCCTGAAGGCCGAGCGTGTGGCGCTCACGGGCAACGCGCGGCCTCTCTCGCAAGGTCTCTCCGGTCTATTTGCCGTGGCTCCTCCCGCGTTGCAGATTAAGTCCGTGGCCAGAAGTGAAAGCAAGCTAACCGTATCCGGCGAGATGCCGTCCGCCAACGAGGTCATCGCCTACGCCGTGGCGCTCACCAAGACGGGCGGGTTCTCCAACGTGACGATCACGTCCCTCGCCGAGCCTGCGGGTGCCGGCGCCCCCGGTACATTCGAGATTCAAGCGGCGTGGTAGATGATGACCGGAATAACCATCGTGCTGGTTGGCTTGGCTGTAGGGAGCTTTCTAAACGTTTGCATCGACCGTCTTCCCTCCGGCCAATCCCTGTTCACGCCGCGCTCGCACTGTGCGGCCTGCGGCACGCCGCTGGCCACGCGCGACCTAGTTCCCGTTCTCAGCTTCCTGCTGCTGCGGGGGAGGTGTCGCCAGTGCTTGGCGCCCATCCCTCCGAGAGTGCTGCTAGTAGAGGTGGGCGCCGCGCTCTCGCTGTTCACGCTCTGGATGCGATTCGGCGTTTCGCTGACTGCCGGCGTCCTGAGCCTTGCCTTCTGCGCTCTTATCGTCGTCGTTCTTATCCGTCTGGAAAGCCACGTAATGCGGGGTTCCTGCCATGGTACTGAACACCGGAAATGAACCGAGCGCGGCCGAGCTGCTGCGCCTAATCTCCCGACGGGGAGCGTCGGATCTGCACTTGGAGGCGGATAGTCCGCCGGTCCTGCGCGTTGATGGCGAGCTGGAGCCTCAGAACATGGCGGCTCTAAGCGCTGGTGCCCTGGACTCCATTCTGCAGGAGATAGCCGACGATGAGCAGCGGCAGCGGCTCCACGAAGAGAGAGAGCTCGATTTTGCCTATTCTTCGGACGCCGGCCGTTTCCGCGTCAACGCCAGCCTCCAGCGCGGGAGCATCGCTCTGGCCTTTCGTCTTGTGAGGGACGATATCCCCTCGCTCGCGGAGCTCGGGCTGCCGGAAGTCTGCGGCGAGCTCGCCTTGAGGCAAA
>JBEKDP010000138.1:0-5242 GCA_050014295.1 Dehalococcoidia bacterium
GAGTGTTCCTGCATCACAGCGGGGATGCCTTCCCCCTGCCTAAGCTTATCACAGCCGCCCCACGGCTATGGGGTGCCAGTATTCCATCCGTATCTGGGAGAGCGGCGGGTGGCAAACCGGGACCGCCGAAGGCGGCAGAGGACCGCCAGCCGTCTGCCCGGAAAGCAGATGGTTGGCGAGTGGGCAACGTGAAAGGCTGGGCAGGATGCCCCAGCCTTCATTAGTGTATATGTGTTCTGGAGCGGGAAACGGGGCTCGAACCCGCGACCCTCTGCTTGGGAATCAGAAGTCCCAGGATCAAGCCACCTCGTCATCACCATGAGGTCATAGTGGCACCCGCCCTCACAGCCTAGGGGCGAGTGCTCGTCGTTCCATCTGCCTCTGCCCGAGAAGGCATCCTAAGCGTTTTCACCGATTAGGTGCCTCCCGACTTGCTAATCACGCCGAACTGATCTAACCCGAAATCAGCCCGATGCGCACGATGAGAGATGACTGCGAAGGATCAAGCCCAGAGAGCAAGCGCTACAAGCAACGCCTACCGCGACGCCTCCATCACGACGTACACCGTAGTCACCTGAGGCTGCGCGCCGGATCGGCGGGTTTGCGCCTCCTCGGCGACTTCGTCCAAGATCTTCGTGCGGCTCTCCGCGGAAAGCCCGGGCGCCGTTCGCGAGAGCCAGTAATCGACGCGCCAGCGCTGCCGCCCGGACCACGCGCCGGCGAACGGACTGCCCGCCACCTCCTCCCACTTCGCCAGCCGGAACCCGCTCCCCTCCATCAGCGCCACATCGTGGTCGATGTCCTCCCGCCCATAGGACCTCCACCCAGAGCGCCCCGCGCCGAACGGGCCGAACTTGCCCTGCTCGCTGAGTGCGACGTCCGGATACTCCTCTCGCAGCAATGTGATGACCCGCTGCCAGAACCGCATCATCGGCGGCCCGCCGGACGTTTCCTCGTCGGCCGTCTCCCGCAGGCGCACATCGAACGCGAAGCGGCCCGACGGCTTCAGCACGCCGCGCACGGCTGGGACGATTCGTTCCTGATCGAGCAGGAAGTTCTGCCACGCGCTGGTCGCCACCACGCAGTCCACCGGCGTCGTCACGAGCGACGGCAGAGCATAGGCGGCGCCTTCGATGAAACGGGCATTCCGCGCAGTCACGTTCCGTCGCGCCAACTCGATCATCGCGGCTGAGGCGTCTACCCCGAGCACTTCTCCCTCCGGTCCCACCCGCTCCGCGAGATGCTGGGAGATCAGTCCCGGACCGCAACAGAGATCGATCACGCGCTGGCCGAGAGAGATATCGGCTAGCTTGATGATCCACGACGCGGTGACGCCGGCCGTCTCTCTCCGCGACGACAAGAACCTCTCGGCAAACTCTGGGTCGCCAAAGTACGACATCATCAACGCCCCTAAATCAATCGGCATCCCCCATTTCAACCTGATAGACCCGCAAGTGTCAAGCGCCAGGTCACCTTCTACCGCTTCCTGATCCGCATGGAGATCGTCTCAGCCAATCCCTGCGACCAGATAGAGCGTCCCAAGTCCTCGCCCAGCCCACCACGGGGGATCAGCGCCGAGGGCATCAGGAGACTGCTCTCCGTCATCCCCGACACCCCGGCCGACCTCCGGGACAAGGCGATCATCCTCACACTCGTCCTCACCGGCCGGCGCCGGGCCGAGGTCTTCAACCTAAAGGGCGGCGACCTCATTCGGACCGACGGGCTGTTCTACACCTACCGCGGCAAGGGCGGCAAGCAGGGGAAGCGGGAGCTGCCATTGCCAGCGTTCGAGGCGATCAGGACGGCGCTCGCTGCTTTCGGCAAAGACCTCGACGGTATGAAGCCCGAGGAGTCACTCTGGCCATCGCCCGGTCGCGACGGCCGCGGCATCACAAGCGGCACCTTCTACGGCAACCTCCAGCGCTACCTGCGCAAGGCGGGGCTCCCGGCCGCCGGCGTTCACATCTTTCGCCACTCGGCTGCCAAGCTCAGGCGAGACGTCGGGTAGTCTATCGAGCAGGTGAGCGGATTCCTCGATCACAGTTCACTGGCGGTGACGACGGTCTACCTGCGGAGGCTGGAGGGGCAGGAAGACAGGGCATGGGAGAAGGTGGCGATCGCGCTGGGAGTCTGACAATCCCCTGCACAAGCGGCGACTGGAATGACAGCAACGCTGACAGCAACCCGGGCGGATAGTCTCGGACAACAGCGGACAATGCGGCCTCCCGAAACGCTCAATTCGATTCTGTAATGAACTTCAGTGGATGGTAGTGGAGGGATAGATACGGACTTTTAATCCGGGAGTCGAGGGTTCGAATCCCTCACGGCCCTCCAGACTCCCAATGTGCCTCGTCCCCGTTGCTAGCCCCCCATTCCCGTTGACACCCCTTGGCCCCAACGCCGACAGAAACCGTGCGCGACCTCCACGGTGATAGCCCAGAGCGTGTACAATACGGATAGGCGGTCGGCCTGACGGACGTTGCGGCCGCCCCCGGTCAAGAGCTCGCTAGCCAAGCTTTTTGGGGGTGTGAAATGCATGACTATCCGTGGTGGAACGACTCTCAGCGACGCCTGATGGAGGATGCGGAGCAGCTCGTAACCGAAGTCCTCCAGCCGATGGGCGAAAGGCAGATTGTCAAGAAGGAGTACCCCTGGGAAGCGATAAGGCTAGTCGCAAAGAAGGGCTGGTTCGGGGCCACCATCCCGGAGAAGTACGGCGGCCACTCCGAGGAATGGGGCATCACGGGGGCCTGCATCCTGTGCGAGGCGACACACCGCGCCGGACCCATCGGCGCCGGCTATGCCACGTCTCTGTTTGGCGGCACTACTCAGATCCTGCACGCCGGGACGGAAGAACAGCGACAGCGGTGGCTACCTCGACTGGCAACGGGTGAGCTCCTCGGCTGCATCACCATGACAGAGCCGTATGCGGGGTCCGACATCGCTTCCATCGAGACGACGGCGGTCCGAGACGGCGACCACTACGTCGTGAACGGCATCAAGCGCTTCCAGACCAGCGCCGCCGCCGCCGACGTCTACATGACGTACGCCAAGACTAGCCAGGACCCCGCGGATCGTGGCCGCTACCGCCACCTGACGGGAATGATCATCGAGAAGGGCATGCCCGGCTTTCACGTCGAGAGGGTAAACGATTGGGCGGGCACTCCCGCCGTATACAACTGCTACTTGCGATTCGACGACGTGCGCGTGCCCGTCTCGAACATCATCGGCGCCGACGGCGACGGCTGGACGGTGATGATGAGCGGACTCAACGAAGAGCGCGTGACAAACGCCGCTGGTTATCTGGGCTCAATGCGTGAAGCGATACGCTACGCCCGTCAACACCTCGAGCGCCGTATCCAGTTCAACGACCGCACCGGCTCCATCTCAGTCAACCAGTTCAAGCTGGCCGACATGTACTCCAAGTACCAGCTTGCCCGGCTCATCGTCTACTACGCCGCCTATGCCGCCGACACCGGCCGCGATATTCCCGTCGAGGCCGCCCTCTCCAAGCTCTACGGCTCCGAGGCGGCGTTTGAGATCGCCACTGAGGCGATACAGTGCATGGGCGGAAACGGCGTGATGCAGACGTACCCGGTCGAGCGGTTCCTGCGCGACGCCAAGCTGAGCCAGATCGCGGCCGGAACCAGCGAAGTCCTCCGGCTCCTCATCTACAGGATGGGCAACCGCGAATACGCGGACATCCTCCAAGCGCCGGTCCGCGTCATGGACGACGATCTGAAGACGCCCATTCCGGCCGGCACGCCGCCCGCGAAGAAGCGGGCCGAGGGCGAGGGCGACGTGCTCAAGGTGCTGGCGGAGAACTACCGCGTCAACCCGGGCCTGCACATGACGATCGAGGACATGAAGATGTTTCTCGACGTCTCGGACGAAGCGCTATTGCAGCACCTCGCTTCGTTGGAGGAAAAAGGCCTCGCCTCGCAGTGGAAGGATCGCCGCGGCCAGGTGCAGCTCTCGAAAGCCACGCTGGCGGGGATCAAGGCAGCCAACCCGCCGGAGTATTACCGGCATATACCGTCTTGGGTGCTGCCCGGCGACATCTTCTAGCCCGGATACCAGCAGGCAGCCGATGCCCAAGGGTGGAGCGAAGCGCCCGATGCCCACTCGCGCGTTATGACTCGCGTTGCGCGTCGGGGGAGGGCGCGGAGACCGGCAGCGTTACCACGAACTCGGTCCCCTCTTGCGGCGAGCTGTGGGCATTGATGCTACCGCCGTGCGCGTGCACCACCTCTGACGCGATGGCCAGTCCCAACCCCGTATGGCCCTCGTTGTTCGCCGAATTGTCCACCTGATAGAAGCGCTCGCAGACGTGTGGCAAGGCCTCTGCCGGGATCAAGGAGCCCGTGTTGTGCACGCCCACGCGAACGACACCGTCGTTGACCTGAGCACTGACGGTTATCGCACCCTTCTTGGGGGTGTGCCGGATCGCGTTGTCCAGCAGGTTAGAGAATACCCCCTCAACGCGACGGGCGTCTCCTTCGACGTTGGGCAACGTCGGCACCTTTACGCTGACCTTCAGGTCCTTCTCCTGAGCCCGCTTCTGGAACCGCTCGACGCAGGTCTGGAGCAGGTCCTGGAGGTCGAGCCTCTCCTTTTGCAGCACAGCCTGACCGCCCTCGATCTGCGAGAGGTAGAGGAGATCGTCAACAAGCGCGCGCATGCGCTGCGCCTCCTCATTGATGATGCGCGCCGATTCCGACAGGTCCTCCGGCGTTTCGATCGCTCCCTCGGCCATCGCCTGGCTAAAGCCCTGGATGGACGTGAGCGGCGTGCGCAGCTCGTGGGAGGCGTCGGCCAGGAACTGGCGCAAAGTGGTCTGAGAGCGGTTCACCTCCCGCGCCATTGTGTTGAACGCCGTGCCCAGCCGGCCGACCTCATCAGTGCCGCGCACGTTGAGCTGCTGGTCGTAGTTGCCGCGGGCCATCTCCTCTGAGGCGCGGGTAATCTGCCGGAGGGGGCCGGAGATCGAGCGGGAAAGGAGAAAGGCGATCGCCACGGAGATGAGGAGGGCGATTCCTCCGGCAACGCCGAGCTGGGGAAGGACGTCGAGCCAGGCGCTGGTCACGTCCTCCTCGGGCACCGCCACGACCGTGCGGTAGCGGCTAAGCATGGAAGGGCTGGTGTTGCTCACCACCCTATCCAGAGGGGTGAATAGGAGCAGGTTCTGGCCGTTCGCCCGAAAGCGAATCTGCCAGACTGCTATCGGCCCCACGCGCTCGGT
>JBEKDP010000139.1:0-5220 GCA_050014295.1 Dehalococcoidia bacterium
GGCTGGATTTCGTTCGAGTTGTTGTTGAACAGCGCTATCGTGTCGACGAATCCCAGTTGGGGCATCAAGCGCGGCGGCGCAACCGGAAAGAACTGGTAGATCACCAGCCCAATACCGGCGGAGATGAGCAAGGCGTTCCGGTAAATCCGGTAGCGCTCACGGTTCTTCACGTAGATCCAGATTGCAGCGAGAATCAAGAGCGGCAGGTGCCCGTAGAGGTAGATCCAGTTGGCTAAGTCGACCAGCGCCCGGTTGCCGATTATGTGCGCCTGCCACCGCAACTCGACGAAGATGCCGAGTTTTTCTTCAATATGTACGATATGGTTGGCGCGGTTAAGAGCGTCGGCGGCCCGCTCCGGGACGGCGCCGCGCATCACCCAGTAGATGAGCATGAGCCCGACGAGGAGCACGGCCTCGACGAGAAAACGACGCAGGCCGCGAAGACCCGCCGAGACTCTGTCTTTCCCCTCTTGCCCCCCCATGGCTCGCCCTCAATCCTTGGGCCACCGGCAGCGATTGCGCATCCGTGCCGCTGACCGTAACATTGCCTTAATTTGATTCTACCCGTCGGGCCGAACGGCGGCAAGGGATTCACCGCGCCAGATCGAAGCAGGCGCCCAACTCGGAAAGGAAGTTGAATGCAAATCAGTTCGCGTACAGGCGACCTCGCACAGTTCCCCTCGAAAGCAACCTTCGTCTTTCTCTTCGAAGGCAGCACCACGCCGCTGGGAGCCGCGGCCGAAGTTGACCGGGCGCTCGACGGCGCCATATCGCAGCTCCTGCAGGAGGGCGACGTCAAAGGCAAGGCGAGCGAGACCACGCTCATACATACCCTGGGTCGCCTGCCGTCGCCGCGCGTATCGCTAGTCGGCCTCGGCAAGCGCGACAAGTTCGACGCGCAGGTGCTGCGGAACGCCATCGCCGTCGCTGCCCGCTACCTGCGGCGGCTAGGCGCGGATACGCTGGCCACGACCGCCGACGCCGCGTTGGGCCTGGAGATCGAAGCTTGCGCCCAGGCCATCGTCGAGGGGGCGATGCTCGGGCTCTACACTTTCACCGTGCACAAGAAGGAGCCGGAGGACGAGAGGGAAGTACGTGAGCTCGTCTTTGTCGAGTCGGCGGTCGAGCGGGCCGAGGCGGTCGGACGCGCCGCCGAGCGCGGCCGCATCCTCGCCGAGGCGACGAACTGGGCCCGCGACCTCGCCAATGAGCCCGCCAACTACATGACGCCCGCCGACTTCGCCGAGCGCGCCCAAGCCGTCGCCCGCGAGCACAACCTCGGCTGCCGCGTCTTCGAGCGCAAGGAGTTGGAAGAGATGGGCATGGGCGCCTTCCTCGGCGTTGCTCAGGGGAGCCATCAGCCGCCCAAGCTCATCGTCCTCGACTACAAAGGCGACGCCCCCGGCGCTACACCCCTCGGCCTCGTCGGCAAGGGCATTACATTCGATACGGGTGGGATCTCCATTAAACCGTCCCAGGGCATGCAGGAGATGAAAAGCGACATGGTCGGCGGCGCCGAAGTCATCGCCGCCGTCAAGGCGCTCGCCGAGCTCAAAGCCAAGGTGAACGTTACGGCCGTCGTGCCCGCTACCGAGAACATGCCCGGCGGCAGCGCCATGCGGCCCGGCGACGTCGTCCGCGCCATGAACGGCAAGACAATCGAGGTCCTCAACACCGACGCCGAGGGCCGCCTCATCCTCGCCGATGCCCTCTGCTACGCCCGCCAGCTCGGCCTGTCGCCCGTCGTCGACGTCGCCACCCTCACCGGCGCCATCCAGATAACCCTGGGGAAGGTCGCCTTCGGAGCGATGACGAACAGCGAGGCGCTGCTGGAGCGGGTGAGAGACGCGGGCGCCGCTGCGGGCGAGAAGGTTTGGCAGCTCCCCCTGTTCGAAGAGTACAAAGAGTTGCTGGACAGCGAGGTCGCTGACATCAAGAACGTCGGCGGCCGCGAGGCGGGCTCTATCACCGCCGCCCTCTTCCTGCGGGAGTTTATCGAGGACACGCCCTGGGTGCACCTGGACATCGCCGGCGTCGATCAGAGAGACGAGGTGAAGGGCATCTTCATAAAGGGGTCCAGCGGCACCGGTGTGCGGACCATCATCAACCTGGCGCTCAGCCTCGCCGAGCGGCCCCTATCCGCCTAGCTTCGTCCTCCGACGTCGGATGCTACCGCCTGGGGCTGGGCGGGGCCCAAGCGCGCGAGACGAACCTGTCGACCTCGATAGCGGGAAGGGTCATGATGCTCACTGTTCCCCGCGCGCCCAACTCCACCGAGATGCTGAGCACCGCCTCGTTGCTTTCCGCCTCGATGACCGTAACGAAGTCGTACGGGCCAAGGGTGGCATACTGAGCGACTATCTTGCCGCCCATCGAGGTTATCTCTTTGTTCACGTCCCTGATGCGCTCGGGGCGGCTCTTGATCGTCTTGCGGCCCTGCTCCGTGAGATTGGTGAGCGAAACAAATAGTGCCATCGCGTGTTCTCCTTCCCATCGCTTGAGTTTCACCGGATAGGCAACATCATACCGCAGAGCGCCCACATGTCAATTCACCCGCGATCGCGACGCCGCAGCGATGTCGACGACGTTGAAGTGAACGTTGCCAGCGGCGAAAAAAGAGGGGGGCTTATCCCTTGAGGAGCGGGACGACCCGGTCCAGGATGCGTTGCGCCACGTCGTACTTGCTAAGCAGAGGCAGGTTCTCCACAGCGCCGCCCTTGTCGATGATCGTCACCTGGTTCGTATCCATGCCGAAGCCGGATCCCGCCGCCGTGATATCGTTCGCCACGATCAGGTCCAGCCTCTTCTTCGCTATCTTCTCCGATGCGTTCCGGACTAGGTCCTGGCTCTCCGCCGCAAAGCCCACGCGTACCAGCTTGCCCTTCACTTCCGAGAGCACGTCGGGCGTCGGCACCATCTCCACCGTCAGGCTCGCCTTCGACCGCTTGACCTTCTGCCCGGCCGCGGCCGGCGGCCTGTAGTCGGCTACCGCCGCCGCCATCACCAGCACGTCCGCGTCCGCGCAGGCCGCGACGACCGCGTCCCGCATCTCCTCCGCCGTCTTCACAGCCACCAGCTCGACCCCGTAGGGCGCCACCAGCGCCACCGGCGCGCTGACCAGCACGACCCGCGCCCCTCGGTCACGCGCCGCCTCGGCCACGGCGTAGCCCATCTTCCCCGACGAGTAGTTTCCGACGTAGCGCACGGGGTCGATTGGCTCCTGCGTCCCGCCGGCGCTGACCACGACCTTGCGGCCCGACAGGTCGCCGTTGCGGCCTAGCATCTGGCGCAGCGCCCCGATGATCGTCTCCACCTCCACCATACGGCCCGGCCCCCGGCGTCCTGTCGCCAAGCGCCCCTCCTCCGGTCCCACCACCGTCATCCCCCGCTCCTTGAGCAGCACCAGATTCGCCTGCGTGGCCGCGTTTTTGAACATCAGCGCATCCATCGCCGGCGCCAGCAGCACCGGCGCCTCGGTCGCCAGCACCGTCAGGCAGAGCAAGTTGTCCGCCAGCCCGTTCGCTATCCGCGCCATCGTCGACGCGCTCACCGGCGCGATGACCACCGCGTCCGCCCGACGCCCCAGCTCCACGTGGGAGATCGCCAGTTCAGATTTGGGGTCGAAGATGTCGGTGTAGACGGGACGGCCGCTCAGCCCCTGCAGCGCGACCGGCGTGATAAAGCGGGCAGCGGCCTCCGTGAGGATCACGTCTACCTTCGCGCCCGCCTGCGTCAGCTTGCTCACCAGGTCCGCGCCCTTGTGGGCGGCGATGCTCCCCGTGATGCCGACGACGATCCTCTTCCCCCTAAGCACGATTCACCGTTCCTTGGCCCCGGTTGGCCTCCTGAATCAAGCGCAAGCCGACAAGCGTCAAGTCCAGGTTCACTGCCTGGATGACCGGCGTCTCGCGGGCTATGAGCGGCGCCAGTCCGCCCGTCGCGATCACCTTCACATCTCCCTCCAGTTCCTCCTTCATGCGCGCGACGATCCCTTCGATCAGCCCTACGTAGCCGAACACTATCCCCGACTGCATAGCTACCACGGTCGTCTTGCCGATGGCGGTCTTGGGGCGCTCCAGCTCGATTCTTGGCAGCTTCGCCGTTCGCTCGAACAGCGCTTCCATGGAAATGCCTATTCCCGGCGCGATCGCCCCGCCCAGGTAGTCGCCGTCCTTGGAGATGGCGTCAAACACCGTCGCCGTGCCGAAGTCCACCACGATCAGCGGCGGCCCGTACAGCTTGATAGCGGCCACCGCGTCGATCACCCGGTCGGCGCCCACGTCACGCGGGCTATCGTACATGATGCGGACGCCCGTCCGAACGCCCAGGTCCACCACCAGCGGCGTCACCGAGAAGTACCGCCGGCAGACGTCTTGGAAGACCGGCGTCAGCGATGGCACAACGCTCCCCAGGATCGCCTCGTCCACGTCCGCAGCGCTCAGGTTCTCCGTCCTGAGGAGGTTTAGAAGCAGGATCGCATACTCGTCGACCAGGTTCTCGACGTCCGTCGCGATGCTCCAGCGCGCCCGCAGCTCTTCCCCGTCGAAGACGCCGATGGTGATTGCCGTATTGCCGATGTCCAGCGCCAGCAGCATCTCCGCTCCTTCGGTCTCCGGCCATGTCGCAGCGCACGGCCCGATGCCGGCGCCGCTCATTATAGTAGCGGTCTTCTAAGGGGGCAACTTGAGCGGCGAGCAACTTGAGCCGCGGGCGGCTGGCCCTAGACGACCCTATTTGCGGCTTGGGATAGGACACACTTTTTCTTCAACAGTGATCATAAGAGCCTTGACCCTCTTGCCGCCCCGGCGCTATCCTCAGGCAGTCAGGGCCGAACACCCGCCTCGGCTCTCACGCGAACCACAAACGGCCACGGTTGTCCCGCTGCCAGTCCCGGCAAGCGGCAGCCAAAGCCCGACAGATACCATCGTCGAGGGAACCGGCTCAGTCGGAGTGTGACCGCTGTTGAGTTGTTCTCAGCGCCACGGGATCGTGTGCCCATCTGCCCAGAACCGATTGTAGAGTCGTACCGACCGGGAGCAAGGCGACCAGATGCAAGAGCGTTCCGCGAAGGCCCTGTGGCAGGCGGCCCTCGGCCAGTTGCAGCTTCAGGTCACGCGCCCTAACTACGAGACCTGGCTCCGCGATACCAGCGGGCTAAACCTGGATGACGGCGTCTTCACCATCGGTGTTCCCACCGACTTCATCGCCGAGTGGCTCAAC
>JBEKDP010000140.1:0-5198 GCA_050014295.1 Dehalococcoidia bacterium
AAAGAGCAATGCCTTCTTCGAGGCGGGCGATAAGTACCATCTCTCGCCGCTGGGGAAGTCGTACATAGCCGGCCTTCTCCGCCACTCCCGCGAGATAACGCTGGTCACTAATCAGTGGGTGAACTCCTACAAGCGGCTTGTGCCGGGCTATGAGGCGCCTTGCTACATCACCTGGGCGCGCCGCAACCGCTCCGACATGGTGCGCGTTCCTGAGTACAAGCCGGGGAAGGAGCTGGCCACACGTGTCGAGTACCGCTCGCCGGACCCGGCCTGCAACCCGTATTTCGTCTTTGCCGCCATGCTCGCGGCCGGGCTCGAGGGGATCGAGAAGGAGTACCCGCTGACGGAACCGGTGGAAGAGAACGTCTTCCACATGACCGAGGAGCAACGCAAGAAACGCGGCATTGGCGTGTTGCCGGGCAGCCTGATCGAGGCGGTCGAGGTGGCGGAGTCGAGCGACCTGTTGCGCCGGTGCTTGGGCGACCACGTGTTCGAGTCGCTTATCGCCAACAAGAAGATAGAGTGGGACGCTTACCGGATGCAGGTCACCGACTACGAGTTGGCGCGCTACCTGCCAATTCTGTAGGCAAGAAAAGCTATACCGGATCGAAAAAGGTCGGCGGCTTAGGTCGCCGACCTTGCTTTTCCGGCCAGATCGACAGGCGAATGCGTTCGGGGTTCAGTGGCCCGGGGGTGACACGGCGGATGGCGGTGAGCCTGCGTCCTGGACCTGCGGGGTCGCTGCCGGGAACGCAGCGTGGACGGCCTTATCCGTCGCCTCGAAGAGCGGTCGCGGGAACAGCCCGACGAAGAAGATGCCGATAACGAGCGCGAAGGCGACGCCGTTGGTGAGCAGCGGCACGCGCAGGCGTTGCGGATCTTCCGCCTCCCCGACGTACATCTGCCTGATGACCAGCAGATAGTAATAGAGCGATATCAGGCTGTTCACCACGGCCAGCGCCGCCAGCCAGAGGAACCCCTCTTTGGCGACCGCCTGGAACAGCAGGAACTTCGTGGTGAAGCCGGCGAACAGCGGCATGCCCGCCAGGGAGAAGAGGGCGATCGTCAGGGAGAGGGCGAGGAACGGCGCCCGCTCAGCGAGGCCGCGGTAGTCCGCTATCTCGTCCTTACCCGTCGCGTTGTAGTAGCCGATGATCGCGACGAACGCCGCCAGGTTCGTGATCACGTAGCCGGTCATATGCAGGACCAGCGCGCTCGCCGTCTGCTCCGATAGGGCGGCGATTCCCATTAGCATGAACCCCGCCTGGCCGATGCTGGAGTAGGCGAGCAGGCGCTTGATGTTGCGCTGCTGGATCGCTACGAGGTTGCCGACCGTCATGCTCGCCGCCGCCAGCGCCGCGATCATCCATTGCCAGTTGTCGAGGACGGGCAGGAACGCGCCGGAGAAGAGACGCAGCAGGAGGGCCACGCCGGCTGCCTTGGAGGCGGCCGACAGATAGGCCGTGACCGGCAAGGGCGCCCCTTCGTAGGCGTCGGGCGTCCACATGTGGAAAGGCACCGCCGCTACCTTGAAGCCGAGCCCCGCTATTACGAGCACCAGCCCCATCAGCATCGCGAACCCGAAGCTGCTGACGCCGCTGCTGTAGGCGGCGGCAATGTCACTGTAGTACGTCGAGCCCGCCGTGCCGTAGACGAGACTCAGGCCATAGAGGAAGAGGGCCGAGGAGAAGGCGCCGAGCAGCATGTACTTCATGCCGCCCTCGTTCGACTTGGCGTCCATCTTGGCGAAGGAGACGAGGACGTAGAGGCTGAAGCTCAACAGCTCGAGCGAGATGTAGGCGGTGAGCAGCTCGCGCGCCGCCGCCATGTAGATGGCACCGATGGTCGAAAGGATGAGCAGCGTGTAGTACTCGCCGGCATGGCGTAGCCGCTCCTTCACGAAGTGCGCCGACGCCAGACAGACGACAGCGGTGATGCCGATGAAGAAGACGCGGAAGAACGTCGTGTAGTTGTCGACCTGGACGAGGCCGGCGAAGTCCTTCGGCGTCTTGTTCACGTAGAGCAGGGAGAAGACGAGGGCGACACCCAGGCCGGCGGCCGCCAGGTACGGCAGGTAGCTGCGCGCCCGCTTCGCGTCGAACAGGCCGAGCGCGAGCACGACGGCGGCGAGCCCCGTCAGCAGGTACTCCGGTATCAGCAGCGAGTAGTCCAGGTTCATTTCAACGCCGCCAGCGTCATGACTGTGCTGGAAATGCGGTCAACGAAAGGCGCCGGCCACACCCCCATGAAAAAGATAAAGAAGATGAGGATGGCGCCGCCCGCTTGCTCCCAGCGGGTCATCTCCACCAGCTTCGACCAGCGCTCGTTGAACGGGCCGAAGAACGCCATCGCCAGCATGCGCAGGATGTAGGTCGCCGTGATCGCCGCGCCGAAGATCGCCAGGGCGCCGAGCGCCGGATACGTTCGGAAGGTGCCGACGAAGATGTGGAACTCAGCGACGAAGCCGGAGAGCCCCGGCAGCCCCAGCGAGGCGAGGCCGGCGATGGCGAAGAACGCCGTGAAGCGCGGCATCTTGTTCGCCAGCCCGCCGAAGACCGACATGTCGCGGACGTGCGCCTGGTCGTAGACGGCGCCGACCATGGCGAACATGAGAGCCGTCATGACGCCGTGGGAGAACATCTGGAGCACGGCGCCGTTCACGCCAATAGGGTTCAGCGTCGCCAGGCCCATCAGCACGTACCCCATGTGGCTGACGCTGGAGTAGCCGACCATGTACTTGAAGTCGCGCTGCGCCATCGCCGAGATCGACCCGTAGATTACGTTCGTCACCGCCAGCACCATGACGCCCGGCATCCAGAACTGCGCCCCCGCCGGAAGAAGTTGGATGCCCAGACGGATGATTCCAAACGCTCCCAGCTTCATCAGCACGCCGGCGTGAAGCATGCTGACGGCCGTCGGCGCGGCGACATGGCCGTCGGGAGACCACGAGTGGAACGGCCAGAGGCCCGCCCGCACGCCGCAGCCGATGACGAAGACGGGGAAGACCGCCTTCTGGAAGCCCTCCGAGAAATGGACGCTGTACAGGGCAGGCAGGTCGAAGGTGCCGATGTTCGCCTTGACGAAGATGGCGAAGATGCCGATGAAAATGAGCACGCTCGCCGCCACCAGATAGAGGGTCAGCTTCATCGCGCCGTACTCTTTCGTGCGGACGAAGGTCGGGAAGCGGCTGCTGGCGCCCCAGACGGCGATGAGCAGGAACATCGGCAGCACGGCGAGCTCGTAGAAGAAGAAGAAGAAGAAGAGGTCGAGGGAGATGAAGGTCCCGAAGACGCCCGTCACCAGGACGAACAGAAGGATGAAGAAGTCCTTGTTGCGATAGGCGATCTTCCAGGAGATAAGGACGCCGGTGAAGGTGACGATGCCGTTCAGCAGCACCATCGGCGCCGAGATGCCGTCGACGGCCAGGTGCAGGGTGATCCCGTTCTTGCCCAGGAAGCCGACGTTCTCCAGCCACGGCCAGCGCCCCTCGAACTGGAAGACGCTCTGGCCGCCACCGAGCTGGTAGGCGAAGAAGACGTACAGGGAGAGGCCAAACACCGCCAGGCCAGCCGCCAGGGCGATGTACCGCACGAGGTTCTCGTAGCGCGAGGGGACGGCAACCAGGAGCAGCGCCGTCGCCAGCGGCACGACGAGTAGCGGCAGAAGAACGTAGCTGTGCGGCATCTAGCTTCCCGTCCGGTGTACCTTCCCTCTAAACGCCGATGGCAAATGCGACCACGGCCAGCACGATTATGCCCGCGATCATGAACAGGGCGTAGTTCGGCATGCGGCCGGTCTCATGGAACTTCAGGAGAAAGCCGCTATAGCCGGTCAATTCGGCGGAACCGTTGACGCCCGTGTCGTTGACAACCGCGCGGTCGTACCAGGCGACGACGCCGGCGACGACGAGCACGACTCGGTTGATGGCCCACTGGTAGGCGTCATCGATGTAGAACTTGTTGCGCAGCAGGGTGTAGAGTTGCGGCACCCTCTCGCCGACGGCCTGCGCCCGCCTCGCGGTGCCGCCCCAGAAGTAGAAGCCGCCCGCTACCCCCAGCAGCACCAGGGCGATCGATGACGCCGTGACACCGACGTTGATCCGGAACGCCTCCCCCTCAGTGGCGAACACGAACCTGCCGAAGCCGCCCGGGAAGCCCATCAAGCGCCCGACGCCGTCGAAGACGACGAAGCCGGCAACGACCGTAAGCACGCCCAGGAGGACGATTGTCCATCTCATCGCCGGGCCCGGCTCGTGCGCGTGCTCGTAGACCTGGCGGTTGCGCGGCTCACCCGTGAAGACCAGCAGCACCAGCCGCATCATGTAGAGGGCGGTGATGAGCACGCTGGCGAGGACGAGCAGGTAAACGATTGGATTCTGGTGATCGAACGTCGTCAGCAGCAGCTCGTCCTTGTTCCAAAAGCCCGCGAGCGGCGGCAGGCCCGCCATCGCCAGCGCCCCGAGCGTGAAGACGGTCGCCGTGACCGGCATGCGTTTCGCGAGGCCGCCCATCTGCGTTATCTCCAGCTCGTCCGTCGCGTGGTAGACGGAGCCGGAGGCGAGGAAAAGGAGCGCCTTGAAGAAGGCGTGCGTAAACAAGTAGAGCATCGCCACGGTGACCGAGCCCGAGCCCAACGCCACGAACATGAGCCCCAGGCTGTTCAGGGTGGAGTAGGCGACGACCCGTTTCATGTCGGTCATCACCAGGCCCATCGTCGCCGACAAGAACACGGTGATCAGGCCGACGGCGGTTATGATTACCAGCGTCCCGTCGACCGCCTGGAACAGCGGCATCGTGCGCGCCACCAGGTAGACGCCGGCGACGACCATCGTCGCCGCGTGGATCAGGGCGCTGACCGGCGTCGGGCCCTCCATGGCGTCGGGCAGCCAGACGTGGAACGGGAACTGCGCCGACTTCCCCATCGCGCCGAGCAGGATCAGGAGCATGCACACAATGAGATAGTTGTGGTCGATCTGACCGGCGTTCGCAGCGTGGAAGATGGTCGACATGTCGAAGGTGCCGACGGAGCGCCAGAGCAGGATTATGCCGATGAGCAGGCCCACGTCGCCGAGACGGGTGGTGATGAACGCCTTCTTCGCCGCCTCCGCCGCCGACCGCCGCTCGTGATAGTGGCCGATGAGCAGGAATGAGCAGATTCCCACGCCCTCCCAGGCGATGTAGAGGAGGAGGAAGTTATCG
>JBEKDP010000141.1:0-5164 GCA_050014295.1 Dehalococcoidia bacterium
GCCCACCGCGATCAGGGTAACGACGGCTGTCACCATCACAAGGGCAAAGATGAGGCCGTACTCGGCAGTGGTCTGCCCGCTGTCGCTGGGGGACGGCGCCGAAGTTCTCGTGGCAATGAAGCTTAGGATAGGCTTCAGTCTCGTCTTTCTGAATAGTGTATCTGTAATGAACACGTCACTCCCACGTTTTGGCTTATAGTACCGGATTTGCGAGAGCAGCACTTGACAAGCTCTCGGCTACTATGACAACATTGCGCTAACCTCAGCCACAAGGAATCGGCTGATTGTAAGTACCTTAAAGGCCGGAGCCATCAGGCTCCACCAACAGTATTCTCGACCTTTTCCTGCTGGCCTGTAATTCGCACGGAGGCGTGAGGGGCTCAGCCTAGATACTCGGTGAGAACCGAGGAGACAGAGGGCGGAATCGATTGATTTCCCGCTCGGCCCCAGCACCTCAACAAACGAAGACGCCTCTGAAAAGGCGATGCACGGGAAACCGTGCTAACAGGCACCAATTTAGCCTGACTCCCCGCTTTCCGGGGGGCGCGAAGCTCCGGTTCCGCAGCCCTGCCACTTCCGGCACCGCAAGAACCGCCTTAGGGCACTCTAACCAGCTCTTTTCGCCCGCCCCTTCGATCGAAGGCGGCGGGCACGCGTTTTATTGGGGCCGAGGGACCCGGAAGGGGAAGGCGGGGCCCTGTACCGCGTCCCTTGGCTCCTGTTCTTTCAAAACAAAATAGGTCTCCGAAAAGGCAAAGGCCGGGAAACCGGCTGGCGCAAAGCCACGGATCTAAGGCCTCCGCGCAGCGACCAGGGAGGGACGCGGGATGCGGCAGGCTAAGGCAGCCGGGCTGCCGAAGGGTGAATTTCGGAGGTCTTCAGCCGCTGTCTTCAACGCTGAAGGCGGCGGCTTTTTGTTCTAGTCAGGAGGTTGAGGCATGAAGGTTTACTCACACATCAGGCGCACGCAAGCCGGTACGGCGATAGCCATCGGCCTGGCCATTGCGATGGCCACGCTGGTCTGGCTCCACGCGCCGGGCACAGCCAGCGGCTGCCACATTCCGAATGTCCAGTGCACCAGCGACCATTCAGTATCGGGGTCGATTGCGGACATACCGTCACAGAACACCCCTAGCTGGTGGAACGTACACGTTGAGGACAACGCAAACGGGCAGTGGAATGACATCTCCGGGGCAGCGCAGAACAACATCTACACCAACTCGAGCACTGCCAGCTTCGGCCCGCTGGACATAAGCAACATACACTCCGGCGCGACCGAGATCCGCGTGGTGGCACACGGACACGACTCACATAGCTGGACAGAGGACATAGTGTCGGCAGCGACCGACCGCTGCCATGCGACGTCCACGCCCACACCGACGAAGACGTCCACACCCACGAAGACCTTCACGCCGACGGCGACGGCGACCAGCACCAACACGCCAACGGCGACCAGCACCAGCACGCCGACGGCGACCAGCACCAACTCGCCAACGGCGACCAGCACCAGCACGCCGACGGCGACCAGCACCAACTCGCCAACGGCGACCAACACCAGCACGCCAACGGCGACCAACACCAGCACGCCAACGGCGACGGCGACAGAACCGTTCACGCCGACGGCGACGGCGACAGAACCGTTCACGCCGACGGCGACCAGCACCAACGCGCCGACGGCGACGGCAACGGAGCCGGTCACGCCCACGGCGACAGAGACGGCCACGACGCCGCCGCACCATCGCCACACGGCGACGCCGACTGAAGAAGCCACGGAGACGCCGAACCCAACTGCCACGGAGACCTCTGTACCGCCAACGGCGACCCCGACGCGAATAAGCCAAGTCGTGCCGGCGGAGAAGACGCGTCAGCCGCCAGCGCCACCGGCCGAGGCTCTGCCGCACGCGGGTGCTCCTCGAGACAGCGGGACGAACTGGGCCGATCTGGCGGGAGTGCTATCATCAACGCTTGGTGTTCTCCTCGTGCTGGGAGGCCTGCGGCTACGCTGGCGCGTCCGTTGACGCGCGATACGGGAAAAGGGAGCGAAAGCTCTAGACCCGAAGCCCTAGAGGTGTTCTAATAGCGAGAGACAGCCGGAGGAGTCCTAGCACTTGAAGACGATGCTGCCGGCCGCTTTTTGAGCGGCCGCGCAGCAATTCAGGGCATCAGATCGAGGAGGTATCAGGGATGATTCGAGATGTGCTCCACCGCAAGGGATTTGCAAAGTTCGCCGCCGTCGGCGCTATCGTTGCCCTGTTAGCACTGTTGTCCCTCTTCATTCCGAGCGTGAACGGCGCCCCGGGCGCGTCCGCGGCGGACCTCCACGGCATCAGCTTCGTCAAGGGGTGCGCCAGTCCAACGACCGTGGGACAACCATACGTTTGCACGTATCAAGCCCTGAACACTCTCGACACCGCACATGACACCTTGACGATCACGTCGGTGGTGGATGTTGTGCACGCCTCTGCTGGTGATGTCACTTCGACTAATCTGTTGCCAACACCGACGACTCTCACATTGGGTGGGGGGGCGACCTGCAACGTCGGCCAGACACTCTGTACTCTCCCATTCAACTCTTCCATCACCTTTACTGCTAGCTTCTACAATGTTGCTCCCGCTGATCCGAACCCGCTAACCGACACGGCGACTTTGACCTTCCAGGACACTTGCTCGCCTGGCACTCCTACTGCCAACTGTCCGCTAGGTCAAACCTTGCACACTCAAACTGGTTCTCAGTCGGAGGTGCAGACGCCCACGCCTACGCCGACCGATACCGCCACGCCGACGGCGACGAGCACCGATACGCCGATCCCGCCGATTCACCATCGAACGTCGCCGACCGACACACCGAATCCGACGTCAACTGCGGCGCCAGCGGCCACCCCTCGGGCTACCAGTCAGGTCGAGCCTGTCCGGGTAGTGCCGTCCTCGACGCCGTTTCACGAGGCTGAGGCGCTGCCCAATTCCGGAAGCGCAGGCGGCGGCAGCGGCACATCGGCAACGACCGGAGGCGCGGTTGTCCTGCTTCTGGTCGGCGGCGCCCTCCTTGGCAGGCGGCGACTCCTGCGCAACCAGAAGTAGCGCGGGATACGTAAACCGCACGCAGATCAGCAAGGGAGAGGCTTCAGTCCTCTCCCTTGCTGCTTTCCTTTCCCCGACCCTTTCCCCCTAGCAACATCCCGCACGTCTGAAGGCATATCCCGTTTGTGCCGATAATTTCAGGGGACGCCCTTGGTAGCGAGCCACCCGACGCTCATGCGCTCGTTGGGCGCAGGCGTGCTAGGCCGGGCGGCCTCTTTTATAGAACGGTCCAGGAGAACTCGTTGCGCCTCAGTTCACTGGTGAGACGTCTGCGAAAGGGCTCCATGGAGTCCAAGGTGCGGGACGCCGTCGAGGCGGGCATCGGTCTCTATAACACCTGCTGGGCGTTGGGCGACGCCTTCTTCGTGGAGAACGCCCACGCGGTCATCCTGGAGTGGTGCCGTGAGCAGATGGCGGAGATGCGACGCCCCTACGGGCTCGACTACGTGACCCTCGCCCTTACCTTGCTTGGGGAGGAGAACGAGGAGTCGGCGCGCTTTAGCTTCGGCGTCCTGCGGCCGAGCGACTTTTACGAGGACGGGCCGGTGCCGGGGAAACTTGAGACATTGGTTAGCGAGTGGCGCTCGGAGGGGCATCTCGACTCGTCGCGCTGGCTCTCCGCCGTTATGTTCAGTTGGGGCGATCTCACTCGCGAGCTCTTGCTCGCCGGCTAGACGTGCGCCAACAGCCGAGAAGCGAGAGGAGATCAGCGACTAATTCATGATCACGCTCCTTCACACGATAATGAGTCTGCGGCCTCTTTGCCCGCGCTGCTCCAACGATGGAAACGCCGCCGGAAGATGTGCTGATGGAACAAACTGAGACAATCGTTAACGCGCAAGAGGCTCATCGCCTGGGTCCGCCTGCGGTGTTCATCACCCAGCCACAAAGTGTGGAGGAGACTGGGCTGCATTCGGGCCTCCTCCTGGACCTGTGCATCAAGTGCATCTACTTTGCCGGGCGTCCGTCTGCCCATCAGATCAGCGGCCACTTGACCCTGCCCTTTCCAATTGTGGAGGAGCTGCTGGACTTCCTCAAGCATGAGCAGTTCGTTGAGGTCGTCGGTAGCGCCGGGGCAGGCGAGACGCAGTACAAGTACGCGCTTACGATCAAGGGAATGGAGAAGGCGGAGGAGGTGCTGCGACGCGGCCAGTATAATGGCCCGGCGCCGGTGGCCTTCGAGCAGTACGTCGAGATTCAGCATCAGCAGTCGGTGCGCGGGCTGCGCATCGACAGCGCGACCGAGAGGAGAGAGCTGTCGCACCTCATCCTCGACGAGAACACTCTCGCCGCGCTAGGCGCAGCCGTCAACTCCGGCAGGTCCATGCTGCTCTATGGGGACTCTGGCAACGGCAAGAGCAGCGCCGCCGCTGCCCTGGGACGGATGCTGCCGGGGCAGGTGCTAATCCCGCATGCCTTCGAGTACAACGGCCACGTCATCCGTGTGTTCGACCCGCGCATCCACGTGGAGGTAAAGGAAGAGGCTGAGGCGGAGCGGCGCGGAGATGAGGGCGTTCCGCCGCACGACGAGCGCCGGCGCGACCGGCGATGGGTCAGGGCAACGCGGCCGGTGGTGATGGCCGGCGGTTCGTTGAGCCTGCTGGACTTGGAGTTGCGCTACTCCGACGTGTCGAAGTTCTACGTCGCTCCCCTGCAGGTGAAGGCGAACGGCGGCGTCCTCGTGATCGACGACTTCGGCCGCCAACTCATCGAGCCTAAGGAGCTGCTGAATCGCTGGATCGTTCCTCTGGAGCAGGGTGTCGATCATCTGACGCTCCACACCGGGGACACCATCGAGATGCCATTCGACCTGCTGCTCGTTTTCTCCACAAACCTGCCGCCGCGCCAGCTCGGCGACGAAGCCTTTTTCCGCCGTATCCGCCACAAGATCGAGATGCCCGACCCGACTCGCGAGAACTTCGCGCGCATCTTCAAGCACGTCTGCGAATCGAAGGAGATCCCGTGCCCTGATGACGCGCTGACCTACCTGCTCGAGGAGCACTACGTCAAAAAGGGCAAGCCGTTCCGTGGCTGCCACCCCCGGGACATAGTCGAGCTGGCGGAGTCGATCGCCAACTACAAGGGT
>JBEKDP010000142.1:0-5086 GCA_050014295.1 Dehalococcoidia bacterium
CGCAGTCTCTCCCAGATAAGAGCGCTGGCGGTGCCGGGCCCGCAGCCCATGTCCAGAACGGGGGCGTCGACGGAGGGGTGCACCCAGCGAATGAAGGCGTTCACCTCGCCGCGTTGGAGCCAGGCGCGGAATGGGCTGTTGACCAGCCAGCGTTCGAGAAAGGACATCTTCGCCATGATGTTGCGGGCCCCGGCGGGCGGCCTTGTCGTAATGCCCGCGGGCGCTTCCGCCGCAACGCATTATACCAGCGCCATCAGCGGTGGCGACTGCACTGGCTGTCGGCGGCTCCTTGCCCCTCGCCATATTCTCCGTGAGCTCTACGTGGAACCCCAGCGCCCCTTCATTCGTCATAGATAGCGACAGCAACAGCATGGCGTGCGTCGGCCGCCATCGTTTTCGACGGCAACAGGCCAACACAAAGGAGGTAACACTATGATCCGCCGAGCAGCACTCACTATCGTTATCGGGCTTGCCATCGGCATCGCTTTAGCCGCGGTCGCCTGCGGCTCCGGCCAGGAGAGCAACGTGGGATCGGCGCCGGCGTCGGGCAAGGCGATAGGACAGCCGAACGCCATCGAAGCGCCGGGCTCTGTCACCGGCTCCGGCGCCGTGCCCGGCTCCGTACCGGACTCAAGCGGCGATTCCGCCGTGGCTGCGCCGGCCGCGCTGTCGCTGGACCGCAAGATCATCGAGAACACCTCCCTGGACCTTCAGGTCGACGACGTGCCGCAGGCCTTCGCGCGCGTGAAGGCGATCGCTGACGGCGCCGGTGGCTTCGTCCTCAACTCCTCCCGGTCGACCCAGGACCCGCCGCAAGCGGACGTCACGATACGCGTCCCCGCCGCGGCGTCGGAGAGTGTCCTGGAGCAGCTTCGCGGCCTGGCCACGAAGGTGGAGACGGAGACTTCGAACGCCCAGGACGTGACGGAAGAGTACACGGATGTCCAGGCGCGATTGCGGAACTCGCGAGCGGTGGAGACCCAGTACCTCGACCTGCTGAACAAGGCCCAGACCATTCCCGACATGCTGTCCATCCAGGACCGCTTGACGCAGGTGCGGCTGGAGATAGAGCAGTTGCAGGGTCGCGCCAACGCGATAGACACGCTCTCGTCCCTGGCGACGATCAGCGTCCACCTTCACACGGAACCTGTCGTCGCGCAGCCCCAGAAGAATGATCTCGACCCGCTGGCGGCGGCCGGGCACGGCTGGGAGGCCTCTTTGACGTTCCTTCGTGGTGCCGCGGTGGTTACTCTGGCCACAGCCGCTTTCCTCTGGTGGTCCGTGCCGCTGCTCGTCGTGGCGGGGCTGGTGTCGCTCTTCTTCGTGCGCAGGGCTCGCGGCAGCGCCTCCCAATAAGGTCGCAAAGGCCTTACAATATAGCTGAGGCTTGGGGGCCGCGTCGAGGCGCGGCGACAGGAATCGGTGGTATCGCGGCCAATGAGGGACGGACGATGGTAGTCACGAAAAAGGTATCGTTGGAGACGCGGGGCAACGGCGACACGCAGGACATCACGCGAGAGGTAGCGCGCGCCGTCGGCGAGTCGGGCGTGAGGTCGGGCGTGGTGACGCTCTTCTGCCCCGGCTCCACGAGCGCCCTCACCACCATCGAGTACGAGCCCGGCGCCGTCGCCGACCTGCAGCAGGTGTTCGAGGAGATGGTGCCATCCGACCGCTATTACCGCCACAACGAGCGCTGGGGCGACGGCAACGGTCACAGCCACGTGCGCGCCGCGTTGCTCGGCCCCTCGCTGGCGGTGCCTTTCGTCGACGGCGTCTTGACGTTGGGCACGTGGCAGCAGATAGTACATATAGACTTCGATGTCCGGCCGCGGCAGCGTGAAGTGATAGCTCAAATCGTGGGCGAGTAGGGCTAAGGCGAGAGGAGCTGTGGTGTGAGCGCGGGTCTTCGTTGGGCGGGCCTTCTGTTGGTGCCGCTTTTTGTCGTTGCCCTTTTCGTGTCCTACAGAGTTGTCTCCTCTGACCCGACCGCTACGCCTGTCCCCACGGCCCTGCCGCTGCCCACCGACACGTCCATCCCGCCCACCCAGCCGCCGCCGCCCGTTCAGCTCACGGCGGGCACGAGCATTATCATCGGCGGCGAGGTGCGGCTGCGCGGCGACCCCTCGACTGCCAGCGCGCCGACGGGCACCCTCTACGACGGCGCGCCGGTCAAGATCGCCGCCGTCGTCAAGGGCGAGAACTGGCTTGTCGGCTCGCAAACGTGGGTCTCGTCGACGCCGTCCTGGGCCAGAGACTGGCTCCAGCTCGACAACGGCAGCTACGTCTATAGCGCCTTCGTCTTCACCCTAGGGCCCGGCGAGACGCCGCCGCAGGCCGACCCCGGCGGCGCCGAGAAGTGGATCGACGTCAACGTCAGCAATCAGACCGTGACCGCGATGGTCGGCGACAAGGCGGTCCACGTCGCTCTCGCCACCACCGGCAGCGCCGACTTCCCGACGCCGCTTGGCACGCACCACATCGAGCCGGACGGTCGCGTCGCCGTCGTCGACATGACGGCTTCGCAGGCCGGCTACTCGCCGCAGCAGGCCACGTACAACGTGGAGCGCGTCCTCTTCACGCAGTACTTCGACCGCCTGGGAAACGCCATTCACCTCAACTACTGGCGCCCGGACAGCGTTTACGGGAACACGGCCACCAGCCACGGCTGCGTCGGCATTCAGCTCCACGACGCGCAGTACCTCTGGCTGTTCGGGGCGCCCGGCATGCGCGTCGAGATCCACAACTGATAGCCCGCAATCCCGCGGTTGACGCGCGGACGGCCTCCCCCATAGACTCCGGTCTGTGAGGGATCAGCGATGACACCGCCGAGCGCCACCAGTCTCTTCCTTGAAGTCGAAGGCGTGCGGCTCCACCTGCTCGATTGGGGCGGCGACGGCCCGCCGATCCTCTGCCTCCACGCCAACGGCTACCTGGGCGCCATCTGGCAGCCGATCGCCCTCGCCCTAGAGCCGGAATCGCGTGTCCTCGCCCTCGACCTGCCCGGCCACGGGGACAGCGCGCCCGCCCCCGACTACCGCTGGGACCACCTCGCCGAGTACGTCGGCGGCGTTCTCCGCGCCCTCGACCTGGGGCCGTTTCTGCTCGTCGGCCACTCCGTCGGCGGGGCGCTCGCCGCCATCTGCGCCGCCCGCTACCCGGAGCTCGTGCGGGCGATGGTGCTCGTCGACCCCGTCATCCTCGTGCGGCCTTTCTATGCCAACCCCGCCGTCGCCGAGTCGAGCGACTTCTACGGCGTGGCGCACCGACGTCGCTTATGGCCGTCGCGGGAGGCGATGCGGGAGTCGCTGCAATTGAAGATGCCGTACGTGCGCTGGCGGCCGGAGGCATTCGACATCTTCGTGCGAGATGCGGCGCGTGAGACGGAGGAGGGCGTGACGCTGAAGTGCGCGCCGGAGACGGAGCTGGAGGTGTACCGCCGGACGCTCGCCTACGACCTCTGGCCGGAGATAGCGCACGCCGACGTGCCGGCGATTGTGCTGCGCGGCCTATCGAAGGAGGGGTTTGCCTCGACGACGTCGCCGGAGCTGGCGGGCTGGCTGCCGCGGGCGGAGGACCGGCCGCTGCCGCAGGCGAGCCACCACGTCCCGATGGAGTACCCGGAAGAGGTCGTCCGCGCCGTCCGCGACCTGCTCGGCAACGACCCCGCGTAGGCGCGTCGAACGGCGCCCCTCGCACGCCTCGACTGTCGCCGATTCGCGTCGAACTATCCCAACGGTCGCCGCTTTTCATAGTGCATTTGCACCAAAGAATCTTGGTGCGAATGGCCCTTGATAGCCATTTTGCCTAAGTCTATGATGCCTGTGAGGATAAGCATCGGATCAAGCGACAGGGAAGAAACAAGAGTGATGGTCTCTTTACCACGGGGACACCGGCGCGCGATTCTGTTCAGGTTTGCGGGATGGGCCACCTTCGTCGGTTCCGTTTCCTACTGCGGCGTCGCATTCGCGGAGACCTGGAACTCGATGCTAGGGAACGGCGAGTGTGCGGGTAGTCTCGCTCCGACTGCTACCGAGAACGCCGTCTGGTTGCTCGCCATTGCCGCCGCGACGCTGCTCTTCTCCTTTCTGACGAATCGCTGGCTGGTCGCGGGCCTTGCGACACTGGGACTTCTTGCCTTCTTCATTACGGCTCTGAGCTTCGCGTTCGGTTCCTGCGGCAGTCCACGTTCCCCGACTCTGGGAGACGATGTGTGGACCGCCATCCTCTTCGCTGGGTCGAGCGTCGTAGTCGCCGCTGTGCTTGCCGTGCCCGTATGGTTCATTCGGGCTGCGATTGCGTCGTATCTGCGTACTCGTAGGGAACCGAGCGAAAGGGATGCGGCGCACAGATATGGAATTCCCTTGCTCTTTCTCGCCGGCGCGGTCGTGGCGCCGATAGCAATCGTTCTGATAACACTGAGCGCCTTTCAGGGTGACAACTTTGGGGCGTCTATCGCTGTCTGCTTCTTTGGCGGGGCGATTGCCTTGCTCATCGGAGTGTACGTAGCGATCAGCGGACTCTGGAGGAAGAGCGCGTGATCGGCCGGTCACGTCGAGGGCGCGAGGTCGCGGACCAGGAGCTGGAGGCCGCCGTCGCGACGGTCCGCCGATAGCGAGTACACGACGTCGATGCGTTGCCGCTCCGCCACCACCGCCTCCCCCAGCCCGAAAGCGATCGCCGGCCACACGACGGGCCCGTCGCGCAGCTTCAGCCGCAGATGCTTGCCGTCGCTGCCGACCGTCCGGCGCTCCGTGACCAGCACGTCGCGGCTCAGGAGCGTCGGCTCCGGGTTGCCGACGCCGTGCGGCGCCAGCCTCGCCAGCCAGCGTATCTCCTCCCGCCCGATGCCCTGCAGCGCCACCTCGGCGTCCACGTCAATCGTCGGCATCAGGTCGACGCCCGCCAGCCGCTCGGCGGCGCAGGCCGTCAGCGCCTCCTTGATCGCCGGTAGACGCTCGTTGTCGGCCGTGAAGCCCGCCGCCTGCCGGTGCCCGCCGAAGCGCTGGAACAGGTCGCCGCAGTCCCGCAGCGCCGCCGCCAGGTCGAACTCGGGGATGCTGCGACCGCTCGCCCGGCTGGTCGCCTC
>JBEKDP010000143.1:0-5085 GCA_050014295.1 Dehalococcoidia bacterium
CCATCGCGCTAGTGACGATGGGCGCCGCCCTCTTTACCGAGCTGTCGGGCCTCGTTGGCAGCCAGGACCGCATATCCGCCGGCATCGTCACCGGCGTCGGCTTCCTCGGCGCCGGCGTCATCTTCCGCGAAGGCGCCAACGTCAGGGGCATAACGACCGCTGCCACCATTTGGTCCGCGGCCGCCGTCGGCATGGCCGTGGGCCAGAAGCTGTACTTGGTAGCAGTCCTCGGGGCCCTGCTCGTCTTCGTGCTCCTGGAGTCGCGGCCCGTGGTCCGGGCAATCGACGACTACCTGCGCCAGCGCGTGCCCTTGCTGATCGCTCACGAACCCGAAGACCACAAGAGCACGAAAAGGGATGAAGATGGCCGATAGATACGATGCGCCGGATATCGAAAGAAAGTGGCAGGAGCGCTGGGAGGCCGACAACCTCTACCGCACGCCCGACGACGACCCCCGCCCGAAGTGGTACGCGCTCACCATGTTCCCCTACACCTCCGGCGACCTCCATGTCGGCCACTGGTACGCCATGGCCCCCTCCGACGTCCAGGCCCGCTACAAGCGCATGCGCGGCTACAACGTCCTCTTCCCTATGGGCTTCGACTCCTTCGGCTTGCCCGCCGAGAACGCCGCGATCAAGCTCAAGACCCACCCCTACGAGTGGACGGCGAAGAACATCGTGAACATGCGCCGTCAGCTCAAGTCGATGGGCGCCATCTTCGACTGGTCCCGCGAGGTGATAACCTCCGACCCCGACTATTACAAATGGACGCAGTGGTGGTTCCTTCAGTTCTACAAGAACGGCCTCGCCTACCGCGCCGCCGCGCCCGCCAACTGGTGCCCGTCCTGCCAGACCGTGCTCGCCAACGAGCAGGTTCTCCCCGACGGCACCTGCGAGCGCTGCCACACGCCGGTGACGCGGAAAAGCCTCGCACAGTGGTTCTTCCGCATCACCCGCTACGCCGACGCCCTGCTCGACTTCAGCGCCGTCGAGTGGCCCGAGCGCATCGCCACGATGCAGCGCAACTGGATCGGCCGCAGCGAAGGCACGATGATCGCCTTCGGCCTCGACTCGCCGGAGGTCGACAACAACCAGGTCCGCGTCTTCACGACGCGCCCCGACACTATCTACGGCGTCACCTTCATGGTCATCGCGCCCGAGCACCCGCTGGTCCCCCACATCACGACGCCCGAGCACCGCGCCGAGGTCGACGCCTACATCGAGAGCAGTCGCCGCGCCACCGAGATCGAGCGCCTATCGACGGAGCGCGAGAAGACCGGCGTCTTCACCGGCGCCCACTGCACGAACCTCCTCAATGGCGAGAAGGTCCCCATCCTCATCGCCGACTACGTGGTCCTCACCTACGGCACCGGCATCGTCATGGGCGTCCCCGCCCACGACCAGCGCGACTTCGAGTTCGCGCAGAAGTACGGCATTCCCGTCCGCGTTGTCATCGCCCCGCCCGACTGGACCGGCGAGCCGCTCGCGGAGGCCTACGTCGAGCCCGGCCTCATGGTCAACTCCGGCCCCTTCGATGGCACGCCCAACGAGGAGGGCAAGGCGGCCGTCACGCGACACCTGGAGGAGCGCGGCTGGGGCGGCCCCACCGTCAACTACCGCCTCCGCGACTGGCTCCTCTCGCGGCAGCGCTACTGGGGCGCGCCCATCCCGATCATCTACTGCGACAAGTGCGGCGAGGTGCCGGTGCCCGAGAAAGACCTGCCCGTGCTCCTCCCGCCCGATGCCGAGTTCAAGCCGACCGGCGAGTCGCCGCTTGCCCGCCACCAGGGCTTCGTCAACGTTTCCTGCCCCAACTGCGGCGGCCCCGCCCGGCGCGAGACCGACACGATGGACACCTTCGTCTGTTCGAGCTGGTACATGTACCGCTACGCCGACCCCCACAACCCCGAGCGGCCCCTATCCCGCGAGCTCGCCCGCAAGTGGCTGCCCGTCGACCAGTACACCGGCGGCGCCGAGCATGCCGTCATGCACCTCCTCTACTCCCGCTTCTTCGGTCGCGCCGCGCACGACCTCGGCATCCTCGAGTTCGACGAGCCGTTCACCCGCCTCTTCAACCAGGGGACGATAATCGCCGGCAAAGCGAAGATGAGCAAGTCGCGCGGCAACGTCGTCGCCCCCGACGTCTACGTCTCCCGCCAGGGCGCCGACGCCGTCCGCGTCTACCTCATGTTCATCGGCCCCTGGGAGCAGGGCGGTGAATGGGACGACTCCGGCCTTGCCGGCGTCTCCCGCTGGCTCAACCGCGTCTGGAACCTCGTCCTCACGCCGGCGTCGACGGCGAAGGCAAGCGCCGAGCAGGTGCGCGACCTCCGCCGAACGATCCACAAGACGATTCGCCGCGTCAGCGAAGACGTCGAGCGTTTTCGCTTCAACACGATGGTCGCCGCGCTCATGGAGTACACCAACTACCTGACGCGCCTCAAGGAAGCGGGCCCCGTCGACGCGGCCGCCTGGCAGGAGGCGATGCGCACGCTGATGCTCCTGCTCGCGCCCTCAGCGCCGCATCTCGCGGAAGAGCTGTGGCAGCGGACCGGGAACGCCTACAGCATCCACAACCAGCCCTGGCCGCAGTGGAACGCCGAGCTGGCCGCCGAGGAGCAGATCACGCTCGTCGTGCAGGTGAACGGCAAGCTCCGCGACCGCATCCTCGTGCCCGTGGACGTTACTGAAGAGCAAGCCAAAGAGCTCGCCCTGGCGAGCGACAAAGTGAAGGCTCACATTGGGGGAAAGCAGGTCCAGCGGGTGATCTACGCTTCGGGGCGTCTGGTAAACGTTGTGGTAGGCTAGCGCACGTGCTCGTGCGCCTTATTCTCCATGCTGTCGATGCCGGCGCGCACGCTCCCCAGGAACGCCGATAGCTGCGCATCCAACTTGCGCAGCATCTCCATCGTGTAGCGGTCCGCCTCGTCCATCTGCTGCGCCGCCACCGTCTCCGCCTGCCCGAACCGCGCTCGCATCCGCTCCTCGGCGTCTCTGAGCATCGACTCCGCCTGCTCCTCCGCCTCACGCAGCAGCTCCTTAGCCTTCTCCTCCGCCGCCCTAATCAGGTCGTTGTCGCTGAGCCGCGCCTCCACCTCCTGCTGCGCCTGCGCCACCAGGAGCTGCGACTCCTCGCGCGCCTTCAGCAACAGATCGTCCTTCTGCGCCAGCACCTCCTGCGCCTCCTGCAGCTCTGCCGGCACCGCGACGCGCATCTGGTCGATGAGGTCAAGTAGGCGCTTCCGGTCGAGGGCGATCCGTCCGCCTATCGGCAGCTTCATCCCTTCGCCCGCCAACTCCTCCAGCCGGTCGATGAGGTACAGCAGGTCCATTTCTCAGCACCCCCGCGGCCGTGACGCCTTGTCGACGCCCGCCAGCTTCTCGCGCAGAGCCTTCGCTACGTGTGCCGGTACCAGGTCCGTCACATCGTAGCCTAGGAGCGCGACCTCCCGAATCCGGGTGCCGCTGATGAACAGATGCTCCAGGCTCGCCATCAAGTACACGGACTCGATTTCCGGTGCCATCTTCTTGTTTATCAAGGCCATGTCGAACTCCGTTTCGAAGCCCGTCACGGCCCGGATCCCCCGCACGAGGACTGTCGCCCCTTGCTTCCGAGCGAAGGACACAGTCAGCCCCTCGAATGGCTCCACGGTCACCGACGGAAACGCCCGCACCGCTTCCCGGAAGAGGGCGACACGCTCCTTCGTCGGGAAGAGGACTTCGTTCAGATCGTAGACGGCCACCACCACTCTGTCGAACATCGCGGCCGCTCGCTGAACGATATCGAGGTGGCCATTGGTCACCGGGTCAAAGCGGCCTGGGTACATCGCAACGGTCACGAGTTACCTCCTGCGCGGTAAAGGGAGATGCCTGTGTCTCCGTGCCGCCGGTCCGTCAACAGCTCGTACGGACCGAGGACAGGCGCCGGCGGCCGTCTCTGCGAGTGCTCCACAACGATAATGGCATCCGCCCCCGTCAGGGAAGAGCCCGCCAGATTCGCCAGCACCAACTCTGCCCTCTCGTCATCGTACGGGGGGTCCGCCAGAATGAGGCTATACCCGCCATTCAGTCTGGTCAAGACCTTCTCCACCGGCCAGCAGTGCACCGCTCCTTTCGACGCCAGGTCGGTGCGCGACAGATTCTCGTGGATCAGCCGGCAGGAATGCTCGTCCTTCTCCACGAAATCGCACCAACCGGCGCCCCGGCTCAGCGCCTCGATGCCCAGCGCCCCCGTTCCCGCGTACAGGTCCAGCACCCGCGAGAGGTCGGCTCCCATCGCCTGCAGCATGTCGAACATCGCGCCCCGCACTAAGTCCGACGTCGGTCGCAGATTCCGGCCGCGAGGCCCCTTCAGCGGGCGCCCTTTTGCTATTCCCGCGATCACGCGCACCGGGCGAACTCCTTCTCCGCCGGCTCGACGAGACTGCTCCTGGAGTGGGTATCGGGGTGTTAGGGCGACACGGTCAGGCTCAAGCGCTGCCCCACCCGCGCGATCCCATCGCTCACAACGAGGGTGACGGCATAGGTTCCCGCGTCTGCGGGCGCCGTCCACGTAACCGAGCCGTCGTCGCCGCCCTTAAGGCTGCCGCCGTCGGCCTCCCAATGGGGAACGAACAGCGTGCTGTTGGGCTTGACCAGCGACACGTTGCCGGAATCGATGAAGTCCTGCACCACCGGCCAGATGTCCGACGCGCCCGCGCCCGTCGACACGTCGTCGATCGCGACCCCGCCGAGGTGATAGCGGGCCGCCAGATCGAGTTGGAAGCCGGCGCTGAACGCGTTCTCGATCCAGACCTGGCGCGCGCCGCCCAGGCCCGGGTAGGTGAACGAGACAGCGGACGCCTCGTCGTCCCAGCCGATGCCCGTCGCGCCGCCTCCCGTATCGATGTTCTCGCCACTGATGACGACGGAATCGCCCGCCTTCACCGCCGTGCCGTTCTTCGCCGTCAGCGCGCTCGCCAGCGACAGCGCCTCCAGCGCCGTCATGCTGCGGATGCCCTCGCCGCCCTTCTCCCGTCCCAGCGCGCTGATCACCAGCACCAGCTTCGCCGGCGCAATCTTCCCGTCTTCGATGAGATAGGTGAG
>JBEKDP010000144.1:0-5027 GCA_050014295.1 Dehalococcoidia bacterium
CCGCTATCAAGCGCGCCGGCGCCGACATCGTCATCACCTATCACGCTAAAGACGCTGCCCGCTGGCTAAGGGAGTGAGAACCACGTCAAACCGCCCGCTGCCCGGCCCGTTCAACGGCATGTCAGACGGCGACGGCATTCGCGCTATCGCCTTCGACTGCTACGGCACGCTGATCGACTTCACGGACGAGGCGTTCATCCAGGCCTACGACGACATCTGCCGCCGCCAGAGCCTCGGCTGCGACGGCAAAGCGCTCTGGGACAAGTGGATGGATATCTGGCGGCGCCTGGCGGAGCAGGGACGCGCCCGGGAGAACCCCCGCAACGAGGCAACGGCGTGGACGTTGTCTCGTCCCTCTCTCGCTTTCCGGCCTTACAGCCAAGAGTGGCCGGAGCACTTCGCGACCTGCTTCCGCGAGCTGGGCGTCCGCGGCGACCCCGTGGCCGCCTACGAGCACGTCCGCGTCGGCCTGGCGGAGGCGTCCGCCTATGCGGAGACGTGGGCGGTGCTCGCGGCGCTGAAGTCGCGCTATCGCCTCGGCATCCTGTCGAACGCCGACGACGATTTCTTGACGGCGTGCCTCCAGAAGAACAGCCTGCATACGGAGTTCGAGATCATCGTCACGTCGGAGAGCGCCGGCGTCTACAAGCCGCACGAGGAGATATTCCACTCGTTCTGCGAGGCGGCCGGCGTGGCCCGGCACGAGGTGCTGTACGTCGGTGACAGCCAGTCGGCCGACGTTCTGGGCGCGAAGAACGCCGGCATGCCCATGGCTTGGCTGAACCGCGACGGCGCTTCCCTGCGTGAGGGCGTTCCGCAGCCGGACCACGAGATCGCCTCGCTGAGCGACCTGCTGGACCTGCTGCCCTAGCCGGCTGAGATCCGAATCGAGGGAGAGATGCCCCTTTCCCACGAGCGCTCGCGCGAGATATTCGACCGCTCTCATCAATACATGCCCGGCGGTGTCAATAGCCCCGTGCGCGCATTTCGGGCGGTGGGCGGCGAGCCGGTCGTCATCGCCCGGGGCGAAGGCCCCTACGTCTATGACGTCGACGGCAACCGCTACGTCGACTATGTCTGCTCCTGGGGTGCGCTCATCCTCGGCCACGCGTACCCCGCGGTCGTCGACGCGGTCCAGCGCGCAACCGCGTCCGGCACGAGCTTCGGCGCGCCGACGGAGGCGGAGGCGGAGCTGGCGCAGATGGTCGTGGAGGCCATGCCGTCGATCGAGATGGTTCGATTCGTCAACTCCGGCACGGAGGCGACGATGTCCGCGCTGCGCCTCGCCCGTGCCTTCACCGGCCGCGACAAGATCGTGAAGTTCGAGGGCTGCTACCACGGCCACGCCGACGGTCTGCTGGTGAAGGCCGGCTCCGGCGTCGCCACGTTCGGCTTGCCGGACAGCCCGGGCGTTCCGGCGTCGTATGCCCAGGAGACGCTCGTCGCCTGCTACAACGACATCGCCAGCGTCGAGCAGCTGTTCGACGAGTACGCCGGGCAGATCGCCGCCGTCATCATCGAGCCGGTCGCCGGCAACATGGGTGTCGTGGCGCCGCAGCCCGGCTTCCTGGAGTCGTTGCGGGCGATCACCGCTCGCGCCGGTAGTCTCCTTATCTTCGACGAGGTGATCACCGGCTTCCGCCTGGCTTACGGCGGCGCGCAGTGGCTCCTCGACGTTACGCCCGACCTGACCTGCCTCGGCAAGATTATCGGCGGCGGCCTGCCGGTCGGCGCCTATGGCGGCCGGCGGGAGATCATGGAGATGATGGCGCCGCTCGGCCCCGTCTATCAGGCGGGCACGCTATCCGGCAATCCGCTGGCGATGGCAGCCGGCCTCGCGACCCTGGGGGCGCTCCAGGAGCCGCGCTTCTATGCGCGGCTCGAGACGCTGTCGGGGCAGCTCGTGGAGGGCGTGGCCCGGGCCGCAGCCAGCGCCGGCGTGGCCCTCCGGCTGAACCGCGTTCGCTCCATGAGAACGGCGTTCTTCACCGACGCGCCGGTCACCGACTACGCGAGCGCCCGCCGCTCCGACATGGGGCGCTACGGGCGATTCTTCCAGGCGATGCTGGAGCGGGGCGTCTATCTGCCGCCATCGCAGTTCGAGGCGGCCTTCGTCTCCGCGGCGCACGGCGAGAGGGAGATCGCCGACACGATTGCCGCCGCCGAAGACGCGTTCAGGGACCTGGCATCCGAGTAGCGCCGGGCGTCGTCGCTGCCGCCTCCCACTTGCCGGGCCGGTCGGCCTGCGCTATACTGCCGACGAAATACGCAAGCTAAAATGATTAAGTAGGTGATCAGTATGAAGCTATCATGCCTCCAAGAGAACTTCGCCCGCGGCCTGGGCATCGTTGGACGGGCGGTCGCTGTGCGCAGCACGCTGCCCATCACCGGCCACGTCCTCCTCGCGACGGACGGCGGCCGCCTCAAGCTCTCGGCGACGAACCTGGAGATCGCCCTGACCTGTTGGATCGGCGCCCAGATCGAGGAAGAGGGCGGCATCACGATTCCCGCCCGTCTGCTCACCGACTTCGTGAACTCGCTGCCGCCGGAGCGCATCGACATGACGCTGCCCGCCCGCTCGCGCCAGCTCCGCCTCGTCTGCGCCCGCAACGAGGCGACGATCGGCGGCATGGACGCGGACGACTTCCCGCCGATACCTCGTGTCGACGGCGGTGAAGGGCTCAAGCTCGACCCCAAGAGCCTGCGCCAGGCGATCACGCAGGTCGTGTTCGCCGCCGCCACCGACGACTCGCGGCCCGTGCTCACGGGCGTCCACACCCTCATGGAGGGCTCGGAGCTGACGTTCGCCGCCGCCGACGGCTTCCGCCTCGCCGTCTACCGTTTGCCCCTGGGCGAGGCCGTCTCCGACCGGACGGAGGTGATCATCCCGGCGAAGGCCCTGGCCGAAGTCAACCGTCTCCTCGCCGACGAGGAGGAGCCCGTGCAGATGACGTTCAACGCCACCAAGACGCAGGTGCTCTTCCGGCTGAAGAACGTGGAGATGGTGGCGCAGCTCATCCAGGGTACCTTCCCCAACTACGGCCAGCTCATACCCACGAGCTACACCAGCAAGGCGGTCGTCGACGTGGCCGGCTTCCTGCGGGAGACGCGCATCGCCTCCATCTTCGCCCGCGATGGCAGCGGCATCGTGCGCCTCGTCTTCGCGGCGGGCGAGGAGCTGACCCCCGGCCGAATGACGATCTCCGCCCGCGCCGAGGAGATCGGCGACAACATGGGCGAGATCGACGCCGTGGTGGAGGGCGAGGAGGCGAAGATCGCCTTCAACGGCAAGTACCTCCAGGACGTGCTCGCGGTGCTGGAGGACGGGCAGGTGGCGCTGGAGACGACGAACCCATCGAGCCCCGGCGTGCTCCGGCCGGTCGGCGTGGAGAACTACGTCCACGTCGTGATGCCGATGTTTGTTCAATGGTAGCTAAATTCTGAGGGATTGCTCCTGCTAGCCTGGCGCCGTCCCGGTCGACCACGACCCTGATCTGAAGGGCCTGAAGCGCCAGCCGCTTGTCGTCGAAGCCGAAATCGTCCAGCCGCTCGGCAACCTGGGCGCAGAAAGCCCGCACCTGCTCGCTCAGACCCTCCAGGCTCGCGATGTGCTGGCGCTGTTGCTGCAGTTCAGTCATCTCGCTCTCCAGCGCCTGGCGGGCCTTCTTGACCTGCCCGGCTTCGCGCACAACATGCTCCTCCGTCAGTTGCCCGAGGCCGAAGAGCCGGATGAGCCGGCGCTCCTGGTCGGCCAGGCGGCGGATGGATGCCCGTATCCTGGCCAACTCCTCGTCGACAAACGACGACCCGTCCTGCTGGCGCTTGATCTCCGCGATAACGATGTCGGGCTCCTGGAGGATCTCCCGGACCGTCTTCCAGACAGCCTCCTCCAACCTGTCAGCGTTGATGTACGGGGCATCGCAGGTCTTGGGCCTCGTCGCGCTGGGCCAGGTCGAGCGACACCGGTAGTAGCGGTACGTGTGGTTCAGGCAGGTGCCCACGGCGGGCGCGCCGCAGGCGCACTCCAGGTGGCCGGTGAGGAGGTACTTTCGCGACGCCAGTTTCGGATTCCGCCTCGGTCGGCTCAGCATTGTCTGCGCAGCCTCAAACGCGTCTTCCGTGACGATAGCCGGCGTGGCGCCAGGGATTTCGATCCAGTCCTCAGGGCTTCGCTCCTCCAACCGGCGGCGCTTCCCTCCTAGCGAAACTCGTCGGGTCTTACCGAAGATCGTGGTGCCCTTGTATGAGGAATTTGTGAGCATCCGCTTCACCGTCAGCGGGTGCCAGAGGCCACCAGCGAAAGCGGGGATACCGTCGTCGTTCAGGCGAACGGCAATGGAGTAACACGATTCGCCGCGGAGGCAGGCCTCGAAGATGCGTTGGACTATCTGCGCTTCTGGCTCGTAGATCACCCGCTTCTTCGTCTCACGTACGTAGCGGTATCCGTAGATGCCCTTGCCGGTGGCCTGGACCAAGAACCCCATGCGGGCGCGACTTCTCTTGCCCCGCAGCGTCCTCTCCTTGATGCGCTCCCGCTCGATCTGGGCGGCGTAGCCCTTGACGTAGCGGATGAGTGCCCCCTCGGGCGAGTTGTCCAGAGGCTCCAGCACGAAGAACAGCTCGACCTCATGCTTGGCGCACTCCTCGGCGACGATGCCCACGTGGATGGGGTCGCGCGCCAGGCGGTCCACGGCGTAGCAGACGAAAGCCTGGACAGCGCGAGACCTAATGAGCTCACGGGCCCTATCGAGCCTGGGCCGCTCCAGGTCGGCCCCGCTCCAGTCTTCCAGCAGAACGTTCTCCTCTGGGACTGTGTAGCCGCGCTCAGCCGCCAGTCTCAGGCAAGCATCCCTCTGGGAGTCCAGGCTCGTTCCGTTCTCCGCCTGGCCGGCCGTTGACACCCTGCAATAGATAGCCGCGAACATAGGCGCCTCCCCTACTCCGCTTGTGACTGCTAAGAGGTGCGGCAATGGCGTTTTCATGCACCATAGACTCCGGCATGCCGTCGGTCAACGTCTTGTTGTCTT
>JBEKDP010000145.1:0-5021 GCA_050014295.1 Dehalococcoidia bacterium
TGCCCGTACTTCTGCGGGTACTCGACGGTGCCCTTGAGGATCAGAACGGCGACGGGATTGAGGTCGCTCGCCTCCACCTCACAGCCCAAGCGCAGCGCTTCGAGGGGGATGGCGCCGCCGCCGGCAAAGGGGTCGAGCAGTCGTGGTGGCTTGCCGCCGTTGCAGTCGAGGATGCGTTGCCGGGCGCGCCCCAGAAGCTCGACGCCGGTCAGGCCGCTGCCGCCCTCTTCGCGCGGTCGCACGACCTGATCGGGGTTGCGGACAGCGTCCCAGCTCGCCAGGTCGGCGACCTCTTTGAGCAGCTCCTCTCGCTCGGCGTCCGTCTCGGGGTCATCGACAAGCGAGGCGTAGATGAAGGCGCGGCAGGCGGCAAGCGGGCGGCGGGCCCACCAGATGTGGAGCGTAGAGATGTGACCGTGGCGGATGTTCTTCTCGCGGCGAGAGTGCGCGGAGACCTCCTCCAACGGGAACGCGACCTCGATAAGCCTGCGCCGTCGCGCTCCGTTCATCGCCTCTTCCTTTCATTCGCCTCGAGTTCAGTGCAGAGGCAGTGGCCCTTGGGACACTTGAAGAAGTTGCACACCTTGCAGCGCTCGTCGATGGCTGAGGTTATCGAGAGGCCACAGACGAGGCAGCCGCTGCGGTAGGCTGTGCGCAGCTTCCACTGCTGCGGCAGCGCCTCCAGACGCTTCTTCGCGACGCCATTCGCGGGATTGACAGCGAGAGCGCGCTCATAGCAGTGGCGGGCGTGCAAGTAGCGCCCGGCGTCCGAATGCTCGCGGCCTTGTCGCACCCAGTCGGCATCGGTCGCTGGCGACTCGCTCATAGCTCAGCCTGCTCCGCCAGCACGCGCAGTTGCTCCGACCGCACGTGATACTCTACCACCTTCTCCTCTGGCTGAACGCCCTTCCCGACGGGGTCCTGCGTGATCCAGAGCTGCGGCGCAGTCAGCGCGTAGTCGACCTCATAGATGAAGTACTCGGTGCCCATGCGCTGCGCCATCTGCCACTCCGTGTAGTAGAGGACGATGTCGCCGGTGGTCTGATGACCCTTCACCTCGATGTAGCGGACGGCGCCGTCGGCGGCCTCGCTGCGCACGTCGTAGCCTACGCCTGTCTTGCAGACGTCGGCCGGCTCCCGGCCCTGCGCTCGCTCGTAGTCCATTGCCTTCTTCATCCCCGCCTGCTCGATGGCCGTCTTGTCGCCGCCCTCCATGACATGCGGGACGGGCCCGCGAATGACGGCGGCAACGCCGACGACGCGCGGCGTGCGGATGGAGGTCACGCGGCGCCGCTTCAGAGACTCGCGGCGGGCCTTCAGCTCAGCGGTGAGGGCGTCGATCTGCTCATTCGTCGTCCGGATCGCGATGGCCATGTCCTTGCCCTTCGCCTCGTCGTCCTGCTGGCGTTCCAGCTTCGTCTGTAGCTCCGTCAGGCTGTCGTTGACGGATTGTTGGAGCGCCCGCTCGATGATCTCGACCTGGCGCTGCTGCTCCTTCGTCACCTCATCGAGGTAGCTGCCGGCGTAGAAGGCGCTAGCGGCAGCAATCGCCTTCTCGGCGACGGCACGGTCGCGCAGCTCTTCGGGAATAGCGGGCGCGGATTCCGCCGGTGGCAGGTCCAGCAGCAGGCCGGGTTCTACCGGCTCGAACTGGTCGCCGCGTTGTCGGAGGGCAAGCAAACGGCGGTGTACGACCTCGTCCTCGCCGTTCGCGACGGCCGCCTCCACAAGCCACACGAGGTACGGCTCTGTCGCGTCTTTGTCGAGGAAGGCGGTTCCTCTCGCCAGGGCGGGGCGCCCTTCCTGCAGTATGCGGTGGAGGACGGCGTCGAACAATGGGTGGTCGGGCGCGACAAACTCGGCCGGGGGGTCCTTGCGCAGCCGTTCCTTGCGGAAGGTGATGAGACGACTCTCCGCGCCGAACTCGCCGGTGTTGTAAGAGCGGATGACCTTGCGCAGGTCGGCGGGCACATGGTCGAGTTTCCAGTCGCGGTCACTGCCAGGCAGGAGACGCCCGCCGAGATAGGTCAGCCCATCGAGGAAGAACCGCTCGACGTACTCCGGCGTCAAACGCCGCTCCTTTGACTCTCGCTGCTCACCGTCGATGAACGCCGTGTCGATGAAAGGCGTTGCCAGCGCCTCGCTCAGCGCCTGTCTGGCGGCTGCGCGGGAGGACTCGCTGTCCACGAAGTCGAGCTCGGACAGTATGTCGTCCACCGAGCGTCGACTGAGGATGGCTTCGCGCATGAGTACGTCGAGCCGCACCTGGCCGCTCTCCAGCACGCCGGAGATGACGTCGTACACCTGGTCATGACCCAGCGACTGGCGCATAGCGTCCAGCTTGCGCATCAGGCGGATGAGCACGGCGCCCTCGCGGGTGGTGTCCGCCACCAGGTTGAAGATGTGGACTTCATACTCCTGGCCGTAGCGGTGGATGCGGCCCATTCGCTGCTCCAGCTTGTTAGGGTTCCAGGGAAGATCCCAGTTGACCATGATGCGGCAAAACTGGAGGTTGATGCCTTCGCCTGCGGCGTCGGTGGCGATCATGAATTGGGCCGGCCCGCGAAACTCCTTCTCGGCAGCGATGCGGTCCTGAAGCCTCATACCGCCGTGGATGTTGCAGACTTTGTAGCCCCACTCCCTGACCTTTTGGGTGAGGTAGGTAAGCGTATCGCGGTGCTCCGTGAAGACGAGGAGCTTTTCCTTGGAGTCAGCGATAGTCTGGCTGTCGACGACTTTCTGGAACTCGCGCAGCTTCCGCTCAGGGCCGTAGTTCATGGCAGCATGCGCCATCTTGACGAGATCATCGAGCTGCCCGATCTCGCGTTCCAGTTCTTGGGACGTGCGGGCGTTGGAGGCTCCCGACAGAACCTCTTCCTGCTCCTCCGTCAGCTCGTCGATATCATCTTCATCTTCGATGTCGACGTCGACGTCGACGTCGGGCGCAGTGGCCGCGACCTTGCCCGTCGCCCGCGACCTCTCCAGCTCATCGAAGAGACGCTTGCGGCGCCGCTCGAGGCTGCGGGTGATGGCGAATAGCGACGAGGCGAGCCGCCGTTGGAGGATGGTGAGCGCCAGGCCCACGTTGCGGTTTCTTGCCGTCTCGGCCAGCTCGAGGCCGTTGGCCACGTAGTCCGTGACGGCGTCGTAGAGTTTCTGTTCATGGGGCTCCAAGGGATAGCCAGGCGTGTGCACGTACCGCGGCAGGAACAGCGGCCTGCCGTCGAAGTGCCTCATCTTCTCCTTCATGCGCCGCAGGAAGTAAGGTGAGTTGTCGCGGTCGAGCGCGTGCCGCATGCCCTTCAGGGAAGCGAAGACCTTGCTGTCCAGCAGGGACAGAAGCAGGCGGAAGTTCTCGTCGTCGCCCTTATGCGGCGTGGCCGTCATCAGGAGCAGGTGCTTCGTCTTCTCCGCCAGCTTCTCGGCGAGCTGATAGCGCCGCGTCTTGTCGATCTTCCCCCTTGGACCATAACGGTAGGCGGAGAGTTTGTGGGCCTCGTCGAAGATGATGAGGTCCCATGTTGACTGCTCCAGGCCGGGCTGGATGTGGTCCTGAATCGCGAGGTCGATGGAGGCGACGACCCGGTCGTTCTCCATCCAGGCGTTCTGCCCGAAAGCACCGGCAATCGATTCCCCTGTCAGCAGCACAAAACGCTCGCGGAAACGCTCCCACATCTCACGCCGCCACTGGTCGGTAAGGGCCTTGGGGCAGAGAACGAGAACACGTCTCAGGTTCTGGCGCTGCATTAGTTCCCGCATCGCCAGGCCGGCCATGATCGTCTTGCCGGCGCCAGGGTCATCGGCGAGAAGGAAGCGAATGCGCGGAAGCGGCAAGATGTGCTTGTAGACAGCGTCGAGCTGGTGCGGCAGCGGGTCGACCTGGGAGACGGACACTGCGAACTGAGGGTCGAAGGAGTGCGCAAGGTGAGTTCGAAGGGCTTCGGTGGCCAGCCGGAAGAGGCGAGGGTCCGCATCGAATCGGAATGTGCCGCCGATTAGCTCGGCGACCTCATTCTGAAACTGCGCCAGCGTCAAAGTGGTGTCGTAGTAGTGGGAGTCATTGAGGCCGACCGCTTCGATGCGGATGGACGGGCCATCCAGATGAATGCGAAGGACGCGAACCGGCTGCGGCCAGTATGGGCCGGTGAGAACGGCGTCTTGCCTGGGCACGGGCATGTCCAACGGGCTCATGTCGGCATCCTATCCGGGCGTACGAAGAACAGGCCGGCGCCAAGACCCGGCGGGGAAGTCAAATCGTAATTGCCTAGTTCGCGGAGCTTGGTGATCGGCCCCTATTGTGGATCAGCCTGGTCCGCAACGCAAGCGCTGCGCAGCCCCTTCGCAACTCGGCCGCTGCCCAGCTAACTTGAGGAAGTGCGCCATTGTGTCAGTTCGCTGGCCCCGCCGCGAGCTACGTGCGATAATCATTTCCCGCGAGAACAATGGCGGGGATGGCCTTGAAGTCACCGTCCTAGACAGGAACTTGCAGTGGCTGACGCATATTTTCAGGGGCAGACTATCGACGATGTGATGCATAGAGTATACGAAGCCATCCTGTCGGACGGAGAACACATCAATCCATCCAAAGGCGGGGCTACAGAGTTGCGTGGCGTCTTACTCGAGATCACGGACCCCAGAGCGCGCCTAAGCCGGACTGAAACAAGGGGTAAGCCGTTCAGTTGCCTGGGTGAGCTGTGTTGGTACTTGGCGAAAAGCAGCAATCTTGCTTTCATCACCTACTACATACCGGACTATGAAGCGTATGCGGACGGAGACACCATCTTTGGCGCATATGGCCCTAGGTTCTTCAACTGGCGAGGTCTAGACCAGGTAGGGAACGTCATCGGGCTCCTCAAAGCCAAGAAGGACTCGCGCCAAGCAGTGATCCAGCTCTTCGATGCGCATGATATCCTTGAGAAGCACAACGATATTCCGTGCACGTGCACTCTTCAGTTCCTTCTTCGGAATGAGAAGCTCCATATGCTTACGTGTATGCGATCCAACGATGCATATCTGGGTAT
>JBEKDP010000146.1:0-4980 GCA_050014295.1 Dehalococcoidia bacterium
GTAGCGGTGGGCAGCTACTACGCTGGCGCCCACATAATCCACATCGACGGCAGCTACGGCGGCACCGGCGCCGCGCCCGACATCGCCAAAAAGAACATCGCCATGCCCGTGGAGTACGCCATCCCCAGAGTGCACCGCTTCCTGGTGGAGGAGGGCATCCGGGACGAGGTGGTGCTGATCGCGAGCGGCGGGATTCGCACCGCCCACGACGTGCTGAAGGCAATAGCCCTCGGTGCCGACGGAGCGGTGGTCGGCACGTCGGAGCTCGTCTCCCTCGGCTGCATCCGCTGCGGCAACTGCGAAAGCGGACGCGGCTGCGCGCGCGGCATCGCAACGACGGACCGCGAGCTGATCAAGCAAATAGATATCGACTGGGCGACACAGCGATTGATCAACATGTATGCCGCCTGGCGGACGCAAATGGTGGACGTCTTGGCACAATTCGGGATGAAAAGCGTCTCGGAGCTGCGCGGCCGCCACGACTGCCTCCGCCGCGTGCGCTGGGAAGAAGAGGAAGGCGGTGGCAGCGATGTCTAACGCCGCTGAGAGGCTAATCCGCTCGCGGGCGGAGATGCTGGCGGGACGGCCACGGGTCGTCGAGCCAAAGGCGGCCGACGAAGGTGGCTGCGGCGTCACCGGCTTCGCCTGCTCGATTCCGGTGCGCGGCCGCCACATCCGCGAGCCCTCGGTGCAGATGCATAACCGCGGCAATGGCAAGGGCGGCGGTATCGCGGCCGTGGGGCTGGTGCCGGAGGATATCGGCGTGTCGCAGGCGGTGCTCGACTCGCATTACCTGCTACAGATCGCCCTTCTCGACCCAACAGCACGTGCAGACGTCGAGCAGCGATACGTGGAGCCCATGTTCGACGTCGCCCTGTCGGAGGCAGTGCCGACAGTCGACGACCACCGCGACATACCGGGGCTGGAGGTCAGACCCCCCGATGTTCAGCGCTACCTTGTCCGCGCAAAGCCGGCGGCGCTGGAGGCATTCGCGGCCAAGAACGGCCTGGCCGACCTTCCGGCGCGGGACGTCGAGGACGAGTTCGTCTACCGCAACTCGGTCGGCCTCAACGACGAGTTCTACTCGTCGCTGGGCGAGAAGAAGGCGTTTGTGCTCTCGCATGGACGAAACCTGGTCGTGTTCAAGATCGTCGGCTATGCGGAGCAGATCGTCGAGTACTACCGTCTCCAGGACATGCGCGCCCACGTCTGGATCGCCCACCAGCGCTACCCGACCAAAGGACGCGTCTGGCACCCCGGCGGAGCGCATCCGTTCGTCGGCCTGAACGAGGCGCTAGTGCACAATGGCGACTTCGCGAACTATCACTCGGTCTCGGAGTACCTCCTACAGCGCAACATCCGGCCGCAGTTTCTGACCGACACGGAAGTCTCAGCCCAACTGTTCGACCTGCTGGCGCGCGTCTACAAGTACCCGCTGGAGTATGTCATCGAGGCGCTGGCGCCGACTAGCGAGCGCGACTTCGACCAGCTTCCCGAGGAGAAGCAGCGCCTCTACCGCCGCATCCAGGCGACGCACATTCACGGCTCGCCGGACGGCCCCTGGTTCTTCATCATCGCGCGTAGCCTGCCCGACGAGCAGCGGTACCAGCTCCTCGGCATCACCGACACGGCGATGCTCCGGCCGCAGGTTTTCGCCCTCTCTGACGGCGACGTGCAGGTCGGACTCGTCTGCTCCGAGAAACAGGCGATCGACGCGACGCTGCGCAGCCTGGCGCGAGAAGACAAGCGCTTCTGCCCGATCGCCGACCGCTACTGGAACGCGCGCGGCGGCAGCCACACCGACGGCGGCGCCTTCGTCTTCACCGTCCAGGGCGAGAATGGAGAGAAGGCGCTCACCTGCGCCGACAAGTTCGGGCGGACGGTCTCAGCCGGGCCGGCCCGCGTTCGCTGCGACCTGGAATCACCCGCGGAGACGCCGCCCCTAGCGCAGGAGACTATTGCCGGCTATTTACGGCACGGCGACTCCTACGGTCTGTTTGAGCACGTCGCCGAGGGACTGTCATCGTGGGAGCCGGGAGGGCTGCGGTCGTTCGGCGAGGCGCTGGTCAAAGAAACGAGCGATGGAACGGCAATGACGGCAGCCGTCGAGGCGCTGACCCTCATCCGCGACCAGCGCTTCGACATGGGGAACAAGCGCCGGAGCTCGGCGCTTCAGGTGGTCGACGAGACGCTGAAGGCGCTCTTCGCTGGCATCCCCCTTATCGGCGAGAGCGGCGGCGGCCCCTACCGGCGCATCGATTGGGAAACGCGAGATCTCCTGGCAGCGCCGGCGCTGGGGGAAGAGACGCTTGTCATCGACGCCGAGCGCTTTCCGCCCGAGGGCGAAGAGTGTGACGCCGTCCTCCTGCGTCACGCCTACGAGCTGGGCTGGCGGCGGTTTATCTGCTACGGCTACCGGGGCCAGCGCTTTACTGGCTGCGGGCTGGGGCCGGACACGGGGGACGTGCGCATCGATGTCTACGACAGCTCTGGCGACTACCTGGGCTCAGGGATCGATGGCCTATCGATATTCGTCCACGGAAACGGGCAGGATCAGATCGGGCAGATCATGAATCGCGGCAAGCTCGTCGTCCACGGCGACGTGGGCCAGACTTTCCTCTACGGCGCGAAGGGCGGCGAAGTTTACGTCCTCGGTAACGCTGCCGGGCGCCCCCTGATCAACGCTGTCGGGCGGCCGCGGGTCGTGATCAACGGCACTTGCCTCGATTTTCTCGCCGAGTCGTTCATGGCGGGCGACCCCCTGGACGGCGGCGGCTTCGTTGTCCTCAACGGCATCGAGTTCGATGACCGGGGCACCGTCGTGGAGCAGGCAGCCCCCTACCCGGGGAGCAACCTGTTCTCGCTGGCCTCCGGCGGCGCCATCTACATCCGCGACCCGCATGGCAAAGTGGACGACGCGCAGCTAAACGGCGGCGTGCTCGGACGGCTGGCGGAGGAGGACTGGCTGCTCATCCGCCCCTATCTTGAGGAAAACGAGCGGCTCTTCGGAATCGGCGTCGACGATCTCTTGACCGTCGACGGTCAGGTGCGGGAGCCGGATGAGGTCTACCGGAAGGTAAGCGCCGTCAAGCTGACGGTGCTGGCGGCGAAGATGGCCGCCGAAGAGGAAGGCGACGACTGATGGCAGTAGCAAGACCGCTTCCCGTGACCGGCGGCTTCGCGCGCGAGTTGGAGAAGGCTTCCGGCGTCAAGCTGGTGGCCTGCTTCCAGTGCCAGAAGTGCAGCTCCGGCTGTCCGGTTGCGGCGGGCGCGGACATCAGGCCGCACGAGGTGATCCGCCTCGCGCAACTCGGCGCCCGCGACGAGCTGCTGTCGAGTCGGCTGATCTGGGAGTGCACGTCATGCGGGACGTGCGAGGCCCGCTGCCCGCAAGGCGTGGCCCTGCCGGCAGTAATCGACGCCCTGCGACGGCTCTCCCGCGAGGCCCGACGCATGACGCCCGACACCACGCTACCGGTCTTCAACGACGTCTTCCTGGCGCTCGTCCGGCAGACGGGGCGCGTCTACGAGGTGGGGCTAATGGCGGCGTTCAAGCTGCGCACGCGGCGCTTCGGCGAAGACATGGGCAAGCTGCCGATGATGCTGCGCAAGGGGAAGCTGGCGCTGCGACCGCCGTTCGTCCGCGGACGGGGCGAGCGACAGCGCATCTTCCGCCGTGCTAGGGGCAAGGAAGGGAGCAAACGGTGAGCTACTACTTCTACCCGGGCTGCTCCCTGGAGTCGACGGCGAAGGACTACCAGACCTCCACGCTGGCGGTAGCCGGCGCGCTGGGGCTGGAGATGCCGGTGCTGCCGAACTGGACCTGCTGCGGCTCGACGGCGGCACACCAGTCGGACCGGCTGCTGGCTCTCGCGCTGCCGGCGCGGAACCTGGCAAGCGCCTCGGGGCGGACGCTGGCCGTGTGCTGCGCCGCCTGCTACAGCCGCCTCAAGCTGGCGAATCATGAGATTGCGCACGACGGCGACAGCCGTCGCCGCGTCGCCGATGCGCTGGGGGCCGACTATGACGGCTCCACGCCGGTGAAGCACCTACTGGAGATAATGCGAGACGACCTCGGGCTGGAGAAGATCGCCGGGCGTGTCTCCCGGCCGCTGGTGGGGCTGCGGGTGGCGGCCTACTACGGCTGCTTGCTCGTGCGGCCGCCGGCGGTCATGCATTTCGACGATGCTGAGAACCCGATGCTGCTCGACCAAGTCGCCGCCGCCGCCGGCGCGGAGCCCGTCGAGTGGCCCTACAAGACGGAATGCTGCGGCGCCAGCTACTCGATAACGAAGGTGGAGGTCGTGAGACGCCTGTCGCGGCAGATACTGGCGATGGCCCGCGACGCCGGCGCCGACTGCCTTGTGACCGCCTGCCCGCTCTGTCAGATCAACCTCGACATGCGACAAGGCGACATCGAAAAGGAGTCCGGGGAGAAATTTGGCTTGCCGGTCTTCTATTTCACTCAATTGCTCGGGCTGGCGCTCGGTCTGCCGCCGGAACGGCTCGGCCTGCGCAGCCTGGTAGTCGACCCGCTGCCGCTGCTGCGGAAGAAGGGCATCTTGCAGCATCAAGAGGCGGCGGTCGCATCGAGAAGGACGGGCGGACGATGACAGAGGAGCGACCCACCGGCGCCGTGCTCGTCTACGGGGCGGGTATCGCGGGGATACAGGCCTCGCTGGACCTGGCCGACTCGGGGTTCAAGGTCTACCTGGTCGAGCGCTCTGCTGCCATTGGCGGCCGCATGTCGCAACTCGACAAGACGTTCCCGACCGGCGACTGCGCGATGTGCATCCTGTCGCCCAAGCTCGTCGAGTGCGGGCGGAACAAGAACATCGAGATCATCACGCTTGCCGAGATCGAAGGCATCACCGGCGAGCCGGGCAAGTTCGACGTGTCGATCCGGCGCAACCCACGTTATGTCGACCTCAAGAAGTGCAACGCCTGCGGCGACTGTGCCGAGGTATGCCCGGTAAGCAT
>JBEKDP010000147.1:0-4964 GCA_050014295.1 Dehalococcoidia bacterium
CACCGTCTATCGTTAGGCGGAACAAAGCTAGACGCCGTGGAAATGGCGGAGAAAGCTGGGGAGGGCTAGAAGCGTGACCGACAGCTTCTGGCGGAAGCGGATGTCCAGGCGTCGACTGCTAACCGGCGCAGCCTCGCTCGCCGTCATCGGCGGCGGCGCTCGGCTTTTCCTCCCGCGTCGCTTCGCTCCCTCTTCCGCTCCCGGCTCCACAGCCGCTCTCGCTTCCAGCGCCTCCGCCTCCGCCATCGTCGTCGCCGAAGATATCCTCCATACTCCCACCGAGATGGCGGGAGGTCAGCTTCAAGCGCTGGGATGGGAGAGCTTCAACGGCCAGCCGACGCTGCGGGCCGCCGGCTCCTCCGAGGGAGTCTACACCTCGCCCGTCATCCAGACGCACCTTGACGCGACCCACTTCGGCATCCACTGGCGCGCCGAAGGCCCCCTGGCGTCCGCCATCCGCTTCGAGCTGCGCACCTCTGCCGACGGCAGCCGCTGGTCGCCCTGGCGAACGACCTGGCTGGAGAGCGACCCGAGCGAGGATCGGCGACGCGGCGAGAGCTTCGCCGCCCTCGTCTGGACCGGCGACGCTCGTTTCGCCCAGTATCGCGCTACCCTGCCCGGCCGTGCCGCCGACGCCCCGGCCCTGCGCTACGTCGTCCTCACCGCCCTCAACGCCGCGCCCCCTTCGGGCCCGCTGACCGCGGCCAGGACAGCCAAGACCAAGACCCCCACCGCCGCGGCCACGGCGCGTCCCAGCGGCAAGCCCACGCCCACCGCGACGTCCAACGCCGGCGCTCTCGACCCGCCTTTCGGCAGCGACCAGCTAATCAGCCGCGAAACCTGGGGAGCGGACGAGAGCTGGCGCTACGACCCGTCCGGTAACGTGGTCTGGCCGCCCATGTTCGTCCCGACGAAGAAGATCATCGTCCATCACACCGCCACGCTTGACAACAGCAACCCGGCCGATCCGAACTACCCGTATCCGTCCTACACCCCCGACCAGGCTGTCCAGGACGTCCGCGCCACCTACTACTACCACGCCATCACCCACGGCTGGGGCGACATCGGCTACAACGCCCTCATCGACCGCTTTGGCCGCGTGTTCGAGGGCCGGCGCGGCCGCGAATCCGGACCCCACGGTGGGCGCGAGATCATCTCCCCCGACGTCGTCGCTGGCCATGCCCTGAACTGCAACGAGGGCGCCGCCGGCGTCTCCCTGATCGGCAACTACGACGTCAACCAGTTGGGCCCAACCGAGCAAGCGAGTATGGTGCCGGCGCTCCTCGACTTCCTTACCTGGTCCTGCCGTCGCTTCTACATCTTGCCTACCGGCTCCTCCGACTTCCTTGAGGTCGACTGGGTTATGGCCCCGTCGCTCGCCAACATCATCGGCCACCGCGACGTCAACCAGACCGCCTGCCCCGGCCAGTACGTCTACCCCCTCCTTCCCGGCTGGCGACAGCAGGTCGCCACCGAGGTCGCGCAATACACGTTCATCCCGCCCTCGACGCAGATCACCCAATACCCGACCGCCGCCGACGTTGCCTCCGGCTCCGTGTCCTTCGCCTGGAAATCGAGCGACTCCTCCTCGGCGGTCTACTCCTACTATCTCGAAGGCTGGATCCCCAACCTCGACACCGACGAGGAGTACTACGTCTGCGGCTTCACCAACGACAAGCGCCCCGGCTGGTCCGGCTTCTCGTCCGGCACCACAGCCCAGTTCACCCTCCCCATGCCTGCCCGCTACACCTTCCACGTGCGCGCCAAGGACCCCAAGAACAACAACGAAGGCGCCTACGACGTCAACTGGACCTTCGTCAACTCACAGCCCGGCCCCACCATGCACACGGTCGGTGTCCCCGGCGTCACCAAGAGCTAGCCGTCTCCCTCGCCCATTCTCGTCTCTACGTTATGTAAAGTACCGTCCGCCCTCCCCTACTATGACGACCGCCTGGCGGCAGAGAGAAAGCTGCGGGTTTTAACCCGCAGAATCGATAAGCGCAGTTGACCCTTGGCCCCACGGCCTTACAATTGCTGGTGGACCCCCTAGCCGCTGACGAAGGAGCGCACCCGGCACACGACGATATTCCCAGAATGGAGAGACCCGTATGACCACCATCCTTGAGCGCTATCAGGCGCTGCACCCCCGCTCGAAGGCCCTCCACCAGGAGGCCGCTCACCTCTTCCCGAACGGTGTCACCCATGACATCCGTCACTTCTCCCCCTTCCCCATCTACATCGCGCACGCCGCCGGCGCCCGCAAGACGGACGTCGACGGCCACGAGATAATCGACTACGTCCTCGGCCACGGCTCCCTCCTCCTCGGCCACGCCCACCAGACGCTCGTCCGCGCCGTCACGCGCCAGATCGCCAACGGCACGCACTACGGCGCCTGCCATGAGCTCGAGCTCGAGTGGGCCGGCTGGATCAAGAAGCTCGTCCCTTCCGCCGAGAAGGTGCGCTTCCACTCCTCCGGCACCGAGGCCACCATGATGGCCGTGCGCCTTGCCCGCGCCCACACCGGCCGCAACAAGCTCGTCCGCTTCGCCCTCAACTTCCACGGCTGGAATGACAGCGTCGCCGGCTACGTCCTGCCCGGCCAGACCGTCCCCCGCTCGCCCGGCATCCCTCGGGCCGTCCTCGGCGAGCAGATCGTCCTCCCCCAGAACAACTACGAGGAGCTGTCCACCACCCTCGCCCACGACCGCGACGTCGCCGCCGTCATCATCGAGCCCACCGGCGCCTCCATGGGCACGGTGCCTATCGACCCCGACTTCCTCGCCTTCCTCCGCGACCGCACCTGGCGTGACGGCGTCGTCCTCATCTTCGACGAAGTCGTCACCGGCTTCCGCGTCGCCCCCGGTGGCGCCCAGGCCTTCTTCGGCGTCACGCCCGATCTCACCACCCTCGCCAAGATTGCCGCCGGCGGCCTCCCCGGTGCCGCCATCGCCGGCCGCGCCGACATCCTCGACTGCATCCACTTCCGCGGCCAGGCCGAGTGGGACGCCCACAGTCGCGTCGCCCACCAGGGCACCTTCAACGCCAACCCGCTATCCGCTGCCGCCGCCGTCGCCATGCTCGAGACCATCGCCGACGGCAAGCCCCAGGCCCACGCCGAAGAGATGGCCAAGCGACTCTGCCGCGGCGTCAACGACATCCTGCGCCGCAGCGGCGTCAAAGGCTGCGCCTACAGCTTCTCCTCCATGTTCCACATGGCGATTGGCGTCGCCTGCCCCGAGCCGGTCGACGGCTGGCAGTGGCGATGGGAGAGCGCTCCGGGCGCGACCGTCCCCCAGACGCCGCCGAAGATCATGGCGGCGTTCAAGCAGGCGATGCTGAACAGCGGTGGCGGCGACTTCATGCGGACCGACGGGAACGTCTCCGCCGTCCACACCGAGCACGACGTCGACGAGACCCTCGCCGCCATCGAACCCGCCCTATCGGAGATGAAGTCAGAGCGGCTGCTCTGACACAGTCGCTCGCTCATTCACTGACACGTCTACCGAATCAGTGCCGCACTCCGGCCAGGCTGCCGGGGGCTAGGTCTTATTACCCTTCTTGCGCCGCGGCGCGCGCTTCTTCTCCGGAGGCGGCATTATCTCGGCGAGCATCCGTTCGGCGTTAACCGAGAAATCTATGGCCTTCTCCCATTCAACGTCTAACTTGTCCAGGGCCAGCCCCAGCCTCCTCTTGGCGCGGTTCAGATTCGAGCTCATGGGTGGAATGTCGTCCACTATTCGGCGAAACTTGCGCAAGGGCCCTCGTGACTCCTCAAGGTTGCGCTTAAGCTGATTCACCGATGCGAGCGCGTTCTCAATCGACGCCGCGTCGGGCTGCGAGGTCCTGCTCAGCAGCAAGCCTGCCTGACCATACGCATTAAGGAGCTCCGAGTAAGAATCGCCAAACACTGGCGTCTCCTCGTCAATCGCCTTTACAAGCTGCATCATGTCGTCGGCAGCGCCATCCGCAATCCGCCGCGCAATTCGGATACTCGTCATATCTGACCCCAGCTGGTGTGACTGCAGCTGCTCTGTTCGCTCTTGCATTCGTATGCCCAAGACTTCGATCGCTTCCTTCATGTGTTCTACCGATCGAATGCTGATCTGGCCTTGCTCGACCGCTTTCTCCATCAAATCGAGCAGCCCCTCCTCCTCCGCCTGTTGCGCCTCATCCACCACTTCCACGTTCTCACCGGAAGTGGGAATCGAAGCTTCCGTCTCCCCCGTTGGTCCCTCAGGCGCAGGTGTTGGGGCGCTCACCCCCCAGGACTTTCCCCATTCCTGTATCTGTTGCGTCAGGTGCATCCGTACTGCATTCTCAAACTCCACCGTGTCGGCGTATGTCTTGTACAAGCCCCCCAATTCGGGGATTCGGTCACGGAACGCAGAGACCTGTCTCATCTGCTCAGTGTCGACAGTTCGTGGATTCACCGGCCTTTCGCTGAAATACAACATCAGGCGAACTCGCCCAGGATCATCCTTGTATCGGGCCAACGCCCTCCCAAACTCCTCTTCAATGCCTGAACCTGCTCTCGGAGTCGGCGTGCCATAGCGAGTCCAGAGCATCCCGATGAAGATGTCACACGCTTCGCCCATCTGTTGATTGATGACGTCTTGAGGATCCGCCCCGAACCCCGGGTATGCATCCTCTTCCCAATCATAGACATCGAGATGGACTTCCTGCTGCCGACCCAGCGTCTTGTTGATCTCGTTGACCACTCGTCGTATCGCCTCGCGCTCCTCGACGATGTCATTCGGGCAAGCTACGAACACATCAAGCATCGTGCAACTGTATGCCATACCGGGAGTATAGGCATGTCCCCCACGCTCCGCAAGATGCTGTTGGGCGAAGTCGCCAAACGGATCCACCTGGTCCTGGGAGGTCCCCGTCCGCTATCTGCTCTTCCGACTTCATCCGCAGATTAATCGCTGGGTCGGAGTTCGCCCGGGGGTGCAGGGGTCTCC
>JBEKDP010000148.1:0-4962 GCA_050014295.1 Dehalococcoidia bacterium
TGGAGCCGGTGGCGTCGATGGCCATGACGGTGTCCACAGCGAGGATGCCAAAGCCGGCCGTAGCGCTTGCACTGATGCTGACTGAGCTGATGCCGAACACCTTCATGAAGATCACGTTCACGGTCTTCGTGCCGGTCACCTGGATCTGGCGGTCTGTGGGCGAGGTGACCGCCTGGGTTACGGCAGTCGGCTCATTTTGTTGCATATAGGTGATTGCTTTTGTCTGCGCGTTGCTGAGGTCTGGCAGCTCAAGCGTAGCGGCCAGAGCGGCGGCGTCAACCGCTCTTACAAGCTCGGCGCGGGCGATAAACAAGCGTCCGGCGTCTATCGCCAGCCCTACGGCAGCGACAAGAACCGCCATCATGAGGGCGGCCATTGGCAGGACCTGCCCTCTTGAAACTGAGCTTAAGCCTATCTTTCTACTCCACATCGTCACGCCTCCGTCCCCCTGTCATAGATTACGATTAGTCCTGGAATGTGATGGTGCGCATGGTTGTACTGGCGCACATCTGAAGCGGGTTCCCAACGAAGGTCGAGAGAAGCGGCAGCATAAGGTGGTGGTTGGAGCAGACGCGAACCTTGATCGACGTGTCGGTGCCGGGAACGGGATTGTGCGTTATCGTCAGGTCGGTCGTGGAGTTGAAGGCGTCGGGCAGCTTCGCCATCTCGACGGAGGCCATGTTCCTGATGTCGGCGTCAGTTGCCAATCCCTTCGATCCCAATCGCGCAGCGTCCCTGCTCACGTCCACCACCGTCAGGTACGAGTTGAGGGCGTTGCCCACCTCGACAACGCCTGCAAATAGGAATAGGAAAACCGGCAAGACGAGGGCCAACTCCACCATGGATTGCCCCAGCTCGCCTGCGCTTCTTGTCAGCCGCCGCTGCGCGCGGGCACATAGTCTCCCCGTCTTCGCAATGAATACCAACGGGACGGACTGCCTCGCCAAGACGACTGGCCTCCTGTTCTTGTTCTCGGGTGGTGGAGAGAGATTCTCCACCACCCGAGCTATCGGTGATTCTGGGTATTGTCCGTTCGCCTACCCGTTGAGGTTGTTGGCGATGGACGTGAACACGTTCTTGAGATTGCCACCTACGGTCACGAGGACGGCAATGGCGACGACCGACACTAGGGCCAGGATGAGGCCGTACTCGGCCATCGTCTGTGCCTTTTCCTCTTTGATCCAGACGAACAACCTCAGCAGAGCATCGTTCAGCACACGCATTGCTGGCTCCCTTCGGTTTCTAGCTCACCCGAGTCGCGTCGGCAGGGGTTCGCCCTTGACGCGGCTCTTCCACTCGACCGATACGCCTAGCCCTTCAGGTTGTTGGCGATCGAGGTGAACACGTTCTTGAGGTTGCCACCCACGGTCACGAGGACAGCGATGGCGACAACCGAGACGAGGGCCAGAATCAGGCCGTACTCGGCCATCGTCTGGGCCTTTTCCTCTTTGATCCAAACGTACAACCTCAGAAGACTGTCGTTGATGAACTGCATTTTGTTTCCTCCTGAATTACTTGATTGTTGTTGGGTGATCACTTCACCGCCATCTCCCACGACCCAGGCCCGGTGCCTGCTGCCGGCGGAAGCGGCGGACTTGCTTGTTCAGTTGGTTAACGTTCCTCTGGCCTCACCTCCCTCGGCTTGGTCTCAAAAGCCATCTCTGGCTCGTGTACCAACGGCGGACCGCCTGAAAGCGTCGCGCCCGATCTGGGTCGTCGGGGCTGCTAAAGCTTACCCGACGGCTGATCCGGCGCGAGCGACGACTCGTCAGCGCTCTCGCGGCGATCCAGGATCTGCACCCGCGTTCGCTCCCTGAAGAGCGGCGACGGGACGATCTCCGGCGGTAGCGGCCGCAGCAGGCTTGCGACCTGCAGCAGCGGTTTCAATTCGTTTTGGTAATCAACGTACATCTCTAGACACGCTTCCATTGTCTCGCCTCTGCGCATGGCTTCCAGGCATTCGGCCAAGGCCTCAACGATGCTAGGCAACTTCTTCCACCTTCATTATCTTGCGCAGGGCGCAGAGGGCACGGTGCTGAATGACACGCACCGCCGCCACACTCTTGCCGAGGATCTCGGCAACCTCTCTGTAGTCAAGTTCCTCCACGAAACGAAGGATGATAACCTGTCGCTGGTCGTCGCCCAAGCGGAGAACGGCTTCTCGGACTCTTTGCTCTTCCGCCTGGCGTTCCGCAACCGCTTCGGGATTTCCCGGCAGACCGTCGTCGACAAGCGACTCGTGGAGCTGCGCATCTCCCTTCCAGGCGCGCAGATGACTGACCGCCAAGTTATGAGCGATGCGCAGCAGCCACGATACAAACGGAGCACCCCTTGGTTGGAAACGGCCGATCGCCTCCCAGGCCTGGAGGAAGGTCTGAGCGGTCAGATCTTCGGCTTCTTTCACGTCGTTGATGATGTAATAGATGTGCCGGTAGACACGCACTACGTGGCGGTCGTATAGCCCCGCGAAGGCCTCGCTGTCGCGTGCTATTGCACGCTTCACGAGAATCCTCTCGTCTGTTTCCGGCGGACTGTCCAGCTTCAGCACTGGCTCCCTCAGAGCGGGGGTAGGCTAATGCAACCCCCTACTGGTTTATCCCTAGGTCATCTCCCCTAAGGGAGTTACCTAATAAGTATCGGCAGCTCGAAGGGAGCCAGTAGTGCTCAGAACAGGGTTATGCTGATCAAATGGGAGTGTGCTTACAGGTGGCCGTTCTGAATGGGCAGGTCGGGGCTAGGACTAGGCGGATGCCCTGTCCGTGAAGCTGGAGGGAAAGGAGTCGCTGTCGTCGCTTGAGCCGTCGTCCGCCTCCGATTGTGGGGGCTCCGCGGGCCAAATAGGTGTGGGCGCCGTTTCGCTCGGGGCGGCTTCACCGGTGAGGGCGTCGGCGACCGGCTCGTCGAGGGTTTCCTCTTCCTCTGGCACGAGCGCGGGCGGCGGTTCGAATGAGTCCACCGGCCGGAGGGGTATGGGCGTCGGCCCGGTCGGCGCCGGTTCGCGGCGGGCAGGCGGCGTGAACCTTCTGACGGCGTCGTCGACAGCGCGACGAACCGTCTCTTCTTCCGCGGATGCCTTCAGGAGCGGCCGGAACGACAAGCGGTGGGGCCCGATGGTCACGTCGTCGCCTTCCTGAAGGATTATCCAGCCGCCGACCGCGCCATCGCTGGCGAGGACACTGAGGCGAGTTAGCTTGTGGAAGATCAGCTTGTCCTGATGGACCCACGCTCTGGCTTCCTCAGGGCCTACCTGCCCGTCAGCGTCTGACAGCACGACGTCACACCAATCGGCGCTGCCTATGCTCAGAGGCTTTGTCCCCACGATGAACTCCCGGCCAGCGTCAGGCCCTGCCGCCACGGTCAGCCTGCCGCACGGCTCCTCCGCGGCTGCATGCGGCGAGCCGGGAGGCGGTATCGCCTCCACGGAGCCGAGCAGCGGGATGACTACCCCCTGGTTCGACCACGGCCTGAGCCGTACCTGGACAGCCTGCCGAGGCACCAAGGCCCGCCGCCGGCGCTGGAGGTAGAGGGCACCGCCGGCAACGACGACCAGCAACAGCGCGACGAGTAGGAGGCCGTTCGGGCGGCTGCTGCCCGCCACCACGACAGAGAAGGCCACCTCGGTTTGCGCAGTGACACCCGCAGCGTCCTCGGCCCGGACCTTCAGAGTGTGCGGTCCGGTCTGCAGCTCCGCCGGGTCGAGCGCTGTCTGGAACGGCGGCGTCACGACGCGCGCCACGCTCTGCCCGTCCACCAAGAATTCTACAGCCAGCGGGGTTCCACCACCCGAGACGGTAGCGACGATGGTGGTGGGCGACTTGATTTCCTGTCCCTTCGGAAGCCCCTGCAGGCTGATCTGCGGGCCTCCGGTTGACGGCGCTGCACCGGGTAGGTTCTTTGTCGCGACGGCTGTGGCGCCGTCCACCGTGACCGTGAGCTCAAGCGCAAGCGGCTGGCTGCGGTCGACGGAGGGCGAGACGAGCTTCAGGACGTACTGGCCGCGAAGCAGGTTGCCGATGTCGGTATAGAGCTCGGCCAGACCCTGAGGGGTCGGCGTCTCCAAGAACCGCGCGCCTGTCGCCTGCGCCAGCTCGCCGAGAAATGACCGATCGATATCGGAACCAAGGCCAATCGTGTAGAGCGGGATGCCAGCCGCACGAGCCGCGGCGACGGAGTCATCGCGAGAGACGGTGCTTTTGCCGCCGTAGTCGACGCCGTCACTAAGAAGAATAATCACCTTTCGTGGCGAGGGCGACTCGGCGGCCTTCGCAACTGCTCTACTGGTCGCCTCAAACAACGCGGTGTTGCCGCCGGCCTGAAGGCCATCTAGGGAAGCCGTCACGGCTTCCTTGTCAGTACTGAACTCCTGGGCGACAGACACGGAGTCGCCGAAAGTGACGACGGCGACCGAATCTTGGGGAGAGAGCCCTTTGACGAAATCGGTGGCGGCGCTCTGGGCTTCGGCCAGTGGATCGCCGGCCATACTGCCGCTAACGTCTACGGCGAGCACAACCGCGAGGCTGGCGTCAGCGTCCACCGCGGCGCTCACGTTGTCGACCGTCGCCGGCTGCCCACCGATGCTGGCGCTGAAGTTGTCGGAGGCAAGCCCGCTGATCGGTCGCCCCTTGGCGTCAAGAACGTTGACAACCGCCGAGACGTTGGGGAATTGACTGTCGTCCAGACCGGCGATGTCTACGGATAGGTCGCCGGTGGCGGCGGTGCGCGGCGCGGGCAGACCGGAGGCAAAAGCCACCAGGCACGCACCGAAGACAGCAGCACACGCCTTCCAGAGCACCGAAAGTACCCTCCAAGAATTAGGTCGGCTGCACGCCCCTTGACCATGAGCCCCCCGGAACGAGAGACGGGCCTTTAGCGTCGGCAACGGTGAGCTCACGCCGCGAAAATAGGGAACGTCCCTATAAGCGACGTTAGGCGGGGGGCGACCCCGCGCCGGACGCTCCGCCT
>JBEKDP010000149.1:0-5543 GCA_050014295.1 Dehalococcoidia bacterium
GCCAAAGAAGAGAAGGAGCCCAAGGTACGTGTTCTTCTCGTTCTCGGAAACGAGTCGCTCGATGGCGTAGGGCGCGATGATCGTGTTGAGGCCGCCCCAGAGGGCAGACAGGGGAACGCCATAGATGTTGAGGAGCAGGTAGCGATTGAGCTGCTCCCTGGGGGCAAGCGCGTCCTTGAGGAGTCTGCCGGCGCTCAGCGCGCGGTTCATATTTCAGGATTCTACCGCATCAGCGCTGGTCGCGCTGCAGTACCTTGACAGGGGGCGGCCCTTGCCAGCTACACTTGAGATGAGGCGACGACACGGCGTGGCCTCGACAGCGCTCAAGGAGGAAGCGATGAAGGCAGCAGTCTACTACGAAACCGGCCCCCCGGATGTCTTCCGCTACGAGGAGATAGAGGACCCGCCGCTCCATTCGGACGGCGTGCTAATTGATGTGCAGGCGGTGAGCATCGAAGGCGGCGACGTTCTCAACCGCTGGCACGGGCAGATGCCGTCCCGACCGTGGGTGGTCGGCTACCAGTGCGCCGGCATCATACGCGAGGTGGGGGCGAATGTCACCGCCTTCTCTAACGGCCAGCGCGTCGTTGCCTTTGTCGCGCACGGGTCGCACGCGTCCGTCGTGGCGGCACCGATAGCGACGACCCTGTTCGAGTTCGGTCATCTGAAAGCGAGCGAGACTGTGCTCATTCAGGGCGGCGCAGGCGGCGTCGGGCTGGCCGCGGTCCAACTCGCGAAACGGGCAGGCGCACGCGTGTTGGCGACGGCTTCCAGCGACGAGAAGCTGCAACGGCTGAAGGAATATGGTCTGGATGAGGGTATCAACTATGCCGCCGGCGACTTCGTGAGCACCGTCCGCGAACTGACCGGCGGGAGAGGCGTCGACCTGGTAGTAGACCCCATCGGCGGCAAGACGCTGCAGGGAAGTATCGAGTGTCTCGCTTATCGGGGCCGGGCGGTCTGCCTGGGCAGCGCGGGGCGCAGCAGCGAGCGACCGGACGTCACTCTACTAATCCCCGGCAATCGCTCGCTGACGGGCTACTTCATGGGCGGCGAGATGGCGATGCAGCACGAGCGGCTGTATCGCATCGTGGAGCGACATCTGGGAGACGTGGCCGCTGGGTCGTTGCAGGTCGTCATCGACCGCACGTATCCGCTCGTGGAGGCGGCCGCAGCGCACGCCTATATCGAGAGCCGGCAGGCGTTCGGTCGGGTGCTGCTGATTCCATAGGACAACGCCACCGAAAGGGGAGGCGAATGACTGAAGAGCGGATCAGGGTTTACGGCGCGCTCTGGTGCCCGGATTGCCGGCGGACGAGGCAGTTCCTGATCGACCGTGACGTGCCCTTCGATTGGATCGACGTGCAGGAGCATCCGGAAGAATTGGCGTTCGTGCGAGAGAGAAACGCCGGCATGGAAAGCATCCCGACACTCCTCTTTCCCGACGGGTTCACCATGACCGAGCCGTCGGATGAGCAACTGGCACGTAAGCTAGGGCTGTCCCCCTAGGCTAGTCCAAGGCGCCCTGCCGTAGCGTGTCGCTTAGCCAGGCGAAGTAGTCGCGGCTGCCGGCCTCGATCGCGGTCGCCAGTATTTCCGGCGTCTCGTACGGATGGACTTCCTTGATCGCCTGCTCCAACTCCGGCAGCAGACGCTTCTCCGTCTTTATCAGGCACAACCACTCGACAGCGTTCTCCACGACTCTCTTCCAGCGGTAGGTGCTGGCTATCGGCCCCAGTATCTGCACGCAGGCAGCCAGCCGCCGCTCCACGAGAGCCTTGGCGATCTTCTCGGCGTCTGCCCTTTCTGCAGTCGTCGTCGTCACCTGCAAGAAGTCGGTCATCCACCCCACGCTTCTACAGCCGCCCTCATTCCAGGCTGAAGGGCGGGTACTCGTCGGTCAATAGCAGCCAGTAAGCCTCCACCCTCAGAGACCAGCGGATCACGCCCTCGCCGAACGTCCAGAGACCTTCGGGGTAGCGGCCGCTGAACAGTATCGCGAACCAGGCGATAATCATGGTGACAATCCAAGCGATCGCAACGAACGAGAGTACGATGGCCTGAGGAATGATGAGAATGAAGCGGAATCCTACCGTCCAGCGATTCCGGTTCTCGGTCACGGCCGGGAACTCCGCCGAAATCGGGTACGGTGCATCGCCGAACGGGGGGTACTCATCGCGCAGGAGCGCCTCGTAGGGGATAGCGCGGGCGCGCCAGCGCAGGTAGAAATGCTGCAGGTTCATCAGGTCCTTGTTGGCCGTCCCCTTGAAGACGATGATGAACCAGTTGATTAGGGCGGCGACGCCAGCCACCGCGCCTAGGACGCCGGTACGGTCGCCGCCAGCGCCGACACCGACCGCTGGGCCCCCAACAAGCAGCGCGTGCGGGATGGACAGGATGGCGCGAAAGCCGACGGTGAGGCGGTTGCGCGCCCCCTCAGGGTGCTCCACCTGATAGGTCACGGGATAGCTGTTCACGGCGTCCTCCTTGAATCGAACGCGTCGCCGCTCGCCCAATCAGCGCGCGACTGCGACGATGTTAACCTTCCCGCTCCCGCTTAGCAAGCAGCGCCTACGCGAGCCCTCCGTCACTGGTCACCGATTGCTACGTCGGCCTCGCGACGCCCCAGCAGCCGAAGGAGAAGGGTGAGCCGCCCGCTCAGCACCACTACGCCAAGGATTATCAAGGCCGCGCCGGCGAGAACGTTGGCGCCGAGCGCCTCCCGGAGAACCAGCCATCCCAGAAACAGGCCGATGACGGGCGGAAAATAGGTGACTCCCGAGACCAACACCCCGATGTTGGCCAAGAGCCAGTAAAAGGCAATGTAGGCGACACCCGTGCCGAGGAACCCAAGCGCCAGCCAAGCCAGCCAGGCCTTGAGACCGACATCCAGGTTGGGAACGCCGCCGGAGAAGGCGAAGGCGAGCGGCCACATGAGCAGCGCGCCGAGTCCCACCTGCAGCGTTGCTACCACTACTGGGTCCTCCTGTGTCAGCGTCGCACGCGCGAACACAAGCGATGAGCCATAACATATAGCGGCAACGAGCACCGCGAGCTGGCCGAGGAAGCTGCTGTCGGTGATATGCCTGAGACTGGGACCGCTCAGGACGAGCACGCCGCCGAACCCGAGGGCCAGTCCCCAGAGAGCGGTCCGTCCCACACGCTCATGTGGGAGAAAGACGGCGGTGAAAACGGCGGTCCAAAGCGGCATCGTCGAGTTCAGCACAGCAGCGACGCCGCTGTCGATATGCTGCTCGCTGGTGGCGATGAGCAAGAACGGCAGGGAGGTCGCGAAGACGGCGATTACCAGCCCCTTCGGCAGGACCGTCCACGATCCGACGATCGTCGGCCGCTTGACCACCACGACGGCCAGCAGCGGCAGCGCCCCGAGGGTAAGGCGGACGGCGACAAGGGTTACCGGCGCTGTCTCCTCGACAATGACCTTGATGAAGAGGAATGAAGCGCCCCAGACGCAGCCCAAGGCCGTCAAAACGATGATCGCGCGAGTAGTCAAAGGAAGCGTTCCGTGTCAGTTGGCATCAGTATAGCACCCATGGTCTGATCAAGCCGAACGGCAGGCGGCGCCTCACTTGACCCACCCCTTCAAGCCGTTGCACGATTGAGTTAGAGCCCTAGAGGCATCAGAACACAGGAGGGGTAACGTGTCTTCATTCATGTTTGAGCCGATAACGGTCGCTGGCGTTGAGATCAGGAATCGCTTTGTCCGCTCGGCGACGTGGGACTGCAGCGCGACCGCCGACGGCGAAGTGACGGACGCCTCCGTGCGCATCTTCGAGGACCTGGCGCGCGGCGGCGTCGGCCTCATCGTGACGGGCTACGCCTACGTCTCGGAGCCGGGAAAGGCGGCGGCCGGCCAGTACGGGATCAGCGAAGACCGCCACATTGCCGGTCTTCGCCGTCTGGTAAAGGCGGCGCACGACGGCGGCGCACGCATCGCCGCCCAGATCGCCCATGCGGGGAACAACTTGCTGCTCTTGAAAGACCCCCAACGCGTAGCCCTAGCGCCCTCGCAGCTCGAGGGCCATGCGGCCCCGCACCGCGCCTTCACGGCCGCCGAGATCGAGGAGACTATCGCCGACTTCGCGGCAGCGGCGGCACGGGCGAAGGAGGCGGGCTTCGACGCCGTGCAGTTGCACGCCGCGCACGGCTATCTGGCGAACCAGTTCCTCTCGCCGCTGACGAATCTGCGGACGGACGAATGGGGTGGCTCACCCGAGGGGAGACGACGGTTCCACATCGAGACGCTGCGCGCCATGCGCCGGGCGGTCGGCAAGGACTACCCGGTCTTGGCCAAGCTGGGAGTACACGAAGCCGAAGGCGGCCTTCCGCTGGACGAGGCGCTGGACGCCCTGAGAGCAATGGTCGCGGAAGGGCTTTCGGCGGTGGAGATCAGCGCCGGGCAGTGGGCGACGGCCATCCGCACGGCCCGACCCGAGGACGAGGAGCGGCCGTTCTTCCGCAAGGAGAGCGCGGCGGCCAAACGGGCGGTCGATATCCCCGTCATCGTTATCGGCGGCATCCGCAGCCTGACCACGGCGGAAGATATCGTCACCAGCGGCGACGCCGACATGATATCGATGGCGCGGCCGTTCATCCGCGAGCCCAACCTTATCGCCCGCTGGCAGCGCGGCGACACGGCGCCGGCCACGTGTATTAGCTCCAACAAGTGCATAGCGGTAGCGTACCAGGCGGGGGTGCTGGCCTGCCAAGAGGAACCCCTGCTTCGGCCGCAGGCGGCGGCCGACTAGCGGCAGTCTGATTCCCTCGCGTTGGCGCTACCGTCGACGCCATGCTACTGTATTCGCGGCCCTGGCCGAGAATAGGGCTGGAGGCGAGTATGGATCAGCGGGACGACTACATCATCAACGAGCTGCGCAAGGAAGAATCCTGGCGCATGTTCCGCATCATGGGCGAGTTCATCGAGGGGTTCGATACCCTCGCGGGGCTGGAGCCGGCGGTCACGGTATACGGGTCGGCGCGTGTCACGCCGGACGACCCCCTGTTCAAGCTGGGGGAGGACCTGGGCCGGCGGCTGGCGCTGGCGGGGTACGCCGTGGTCACCGGCGGCGGACCGGGCCTGATGGAGGCGGTCAACAAGGGCGCCTTCGAGGCGGGTGGCGTCTCCGTCGGCCTGACGATAGCGCTCCCCAAGGAGCAGCCGTCCAATCAGTATCACACCGTCGCCGTCGACTTCCACCACTTCTTCGTGCGCAAGGTCATGCTCGTCAAGTACGCGACGGCGTTCGTCCTGATGCCCGGCGGCTTCGGCACGCTCGACGAGCTGTTCGAGACGATCACGCTCATCCACACACGGAAGATCCGGCCCTTCCCCGTGCTACTCGTCGGCAAGGAGTACTGGGCAGACCTGCTGAGCTGGCTCTCGAGCCAGGTGCTGGCGAAGGGGTTCATCGACCCAGGCGACCTGGACTTCCTTGAGACAATGGACGATCCGGTCGAGATCGTCGAGCGGGTCGACCAGTGGCGGCATCTGAAGGGGCAGGCGGCCGCTGACCAGGGGTCGC
>JBEKDP010000150.1:0-4944 GCA_050014295.1 Dehalococcoidia bacterium
GTCATCGGCGCCGCGGCGAATGCGGGTCAGACCATGCCAGGTGAGCTGCGCGCTGTCTTTGAGCGCCGACTTGAACAGGAGGTCGCTCGTCGTGTGCGGCGCCTGGTGGTCCTCCACCGTGCTGTAGTCGAGACGCTGCTGCGCGTCGCCGAAGAAGAGGCCGACGATGCGGGCCCGGGCGCCCGGCGAGCGCAGGGCCACGTCCACGTTCGACTTGACGAGACGGCCGCCGAGACCGACGAGCCCCAGCTCCAGCTCGCTGTCCGCACCGAGGACGGCCCGCATGGTGGAGAAGCTGTTGACGTTTCTTCCCCAGCTCTCCACGCTCAGATAGCGCACGCGGGCGCCATCGCGCACCAGGAGCTCGACGACGCCGCTGCTCAGGCTCGACCGCCGTCCTTGCGGCGAGGTGTACTCCTCGACCAAGGTGACGCTGCTCCCGCTCTCGGCGACGACGAGGGTGTGCGGGAAGACGGCGCCGCCAGCGCCCACGCTGACGACGTTGCGTAGCGGCAGGGAGACCTCGACGCCGGCGGGCACGTAGAGAAAGGCTCCTCCCCGCCAGAGAGCGGCGTGCAGGGCGACGTATTTCCAGGCGATGGGCGACACGGCCTCGGTCATGAAGCAGCGCCTGACCAACTGCGAATGAAGGCGGGCGGCGGTGTGCAGGTCGCCGAAGACGACGCCCTGCTCCGCGAGCTCCGGCGTCAGCCTCTGGAAGACGATGCTCCCACCGTGCTGGCGGATTTCGCCGCCGTAGCGGGCCCGCCGGCGCGGGTCGCCGTCCGGCGACGCTGCCACAGGCGCGACGTTCGGCTCGAATAGCCGCAGGCCATCCAGGCTGAGCGCGTCGACGTCCATGCGGCGCCACTCCTCCTCCTGGCCGGTCGGCAGCGGCAGGTCCTGATAGAGGCGCCACGCCTCGAGGCGGCGCCGGTGCAGCCACTCCGGCTCGGCGTAAAGCGCGGAAAGGTCGTCGATGGCCTGGCGTTCGCGAAGAGATATCGTATCGAGCATTAGAATCGCACTTCGACTGATGGCCAGCGGCGGCTAGCCGATGGCGCCTTCCAGTTGGAGCTCGATCAGGCGGTTGAGCTCGACCGCGTACTCCATGGGCAACTCTTTGACAACGGGCTCCACGAAGCCGTTGACGATCATCTTGGTCGCCTCCTGCTCGTCGATGCCCCTGGTCTGGAGATAGAAGAGCTGCTCTTCGCTCACTTTGCTGACGCTCGCCTCGTGGCTCACGAGCGCGTCCTGCTCGCCGATCTCCATCGTCGGGTAGGTGTCCGAACGCGACTCGCCGTCGAGGATGAGGGCGTCGCAGCGGACGCTGGAGCGGATGCCTTTCGCGCCCTGGTAGACCCGCACGAGGCCGCGGTAGCTGGCCCGCCCGCCGTCCTTGCTGACGGACTTCGACGTTATGACCGACGTGGTGTGCGGCGCGGCGTGCACGGCCTTGGCGCCAGCATCCTGGTGCTGCCCCCTGCCGGCGAAGCTCAGCGAGAGCACCTCGCCGTGGGCCCCCGGCTCCAGCAGGACGATCGCCGGGTACTTCATGGTCACTTTGCTGCCGAGGTTGCCGTCGACCCATTCGACGATGGCGTCCTCATAGGCGACGGAGCGCTTGGTGACGAGGTTGTAGACGTTGGTCGACCAGTTCTGGACGGTGCTGTAGCGGACCCGCGCGCCTTTCTTGACGATGACCTCGACGACGGCGGCGTGCAGCGAGTTCGTGGTGTAGATAGGCGCCGTGCAGCCCTCGATGTAGTGCACGAAGCTGCCCGGCTCGGCGATGATCAGCGTCCGCTCGAATTGCCCCATGTTCTCGGCGTTGATCCGGAAATACGCCTGAATGGGCACGTCCACGTGCACGCCCTCCGGCACGTAGACGAAGCTACCGCCGCTCCAGACGGCGCTGTTGAGGGCGGAGAACTTGTTGTCGCCGGGCGGGACGATGGTGCCCAGGTACTGGCGGACGAGGTCGGGATAGTCGCGGACGGCGGTGTCCATGTCGACGAAGATGACGCCCTGCTTCGACAGCTCCTCGCGGATGTTGTGATATACCGTCTCTGAGTCGTACTGGGCGCCGACGCCGGCGAGGAACTTGCGCTCCGCCTCGGGGATGCCCAGGCGGTCGAAGGTGTTGCGGATCTGGTCCGGGACCTCGCTCCACTCCCGCTCGGCGCGGTCGCTGGCGCGCGCGTAGTAGAACATGTCGTCGAAGTTCACCGTGGACAGATCGGGGCCCCATGTGGGCATCGGCTTCTTCTCGAAGATCTCGAGGGCGCGAGCGCGGAACTCGCGCATCCACTGCGGCTCCTCCTTGATGCCGGCGATCTGCTCGACAACCTTCCGCGAGAGTCCTCTCTCCGTCCGGAAGACGTAGTCGGCGTCGTCGTGGAAGCCCCAGCGGTAGCCGTCTGACATTATGTCAACGGCTTTGCCCTCGCTCACTTGGCAACCCCTTCCGCCGTCGCGTAGGCGGCGATAATCCGCTCGTAGCCTTCCGCTTCGAGCTCCTCGGCAAGCTCGCGGCCGCCCGACTTCACGATCCGGCCATCGAAGAGGACGTGGACGTGCTGCGACCGAACGTAGTTCAGGATGCGCTGGTAGTGGGTGATCACGAGCATTCCCCGCTCGCTGTCCATGAGGCTGTTGATCCCCTCCGCGACGGTGCGCAGGGCGTCGATGTCGAGGCCGGAGTCGGTCTCGTCGAGGATTGCCATCTCCGGCTGCAGGATGCCCATCTGGAGGACCTCGGAGCGCTTCATCTCGCCGCCGGAGAAGCCGTCGTTGATGTAGCGGCGGGCGAAGTCCTCGTCCATCTTGAGAAGGGCCATCGTCTCTTTGAGCTTGAGGCGGAACTCGCGCACGGGGACGTCGTCGCCGCGGACGGCGCGCATCGCCGACCGCAGGAAGTTGACCATCGTGACGCCGGGGATGCCCTTGGGATACTGGAAAGCGAGGAAGAGGCCGCGCCGCGCCCGTTCGTCGGGGCTCAGGCCGCGGATGTCCTTCCCCTTGAACAGGAGCTTGCCTTTGGTGACCTGATAGCGGGGATGACCCATAATCGCGTTCGCCAGCGTGCTCTTGCCGGAGCCGTTCGGCCCCATGACGGCGTGGATCTCGCCGCGCTCCACCGTGAGGTCGAGGCCCTTGACGATCTCCTTGCCTTCGACGCTGACGTGCAGGTTGTCGATGACGAACAGCGGTTGGGCCATGCTGCGCTCCTGTCTTGCGAACGCCCACGCGCTTTAGAACGCATTGGGTGCTGTGCCTAACCCAACTATAAGACCCACTTTCGTTGGTTGTCAAGGGTTATTGGCTTTTTATGCACTTTTTGCGCGCAAACTCGCCGCCGGCCCGCGCCGGCGGTGCCACGACTGCGACGGCCGGGCAAGCAAAGGCCACGGGGCGACATGGCGCCACCCCGTGGCCCTGGTAATCGATATGCGGTGCGCGGCTACTGCGCGCGGGACTCCATCAACTTGGCGAGCGCCAGAGCGTCGACGGGCGATTCCTGACCGGCCGGCGACACGGCCATCACCATCAGCAGGCGCTCACCCTGTTTGAATGCGCACATGTCGAAGGCGATGCCGTTTTGGAACGCTCCCATGTCTTGCGCACTCCCGCCGAACCCCGCGATGAGGCCGCTCATGTCCATCACGATGTGCATGGTCATGCCGCCCTCGCCGAGGTCGGAGAGCTTCTTGGCGCTGAAGTCCTTGAACGTGATGCCCATCGCCTCGGTGGCGCCCATCGCGTTCTGCGCGTCCTGGGCGGACGCCTGGTCGACCTGGTCGAGGCTCGAACTGAAATCGGCCAACGCCGAAGGGGGCTCGGCCAAGGCCGCGGACATCACGATCGGGCCCATTTCCGCCGCCGACGGGACTCCCTGCGTGAACATGCGCGCGGCCATCGTCATCTGACCTTGGGGCGAGTCAACGCTGTAGCCGATATCGCCGTCGGTGTTTGTGAACCCGGACGGCAGGTCGCTTTCAACGAGAAGGAGCGCGGCGAGGTCAGGATCGGCCTGCTGCGCGACCTGGCCGCTACCGGCGCTTCCGCTGCCTAACACCTGACTGGTCAGCAGGCTCAGGGGCTCAAACGCCGCCTTCAGGGAGTCGCCGGACGACGCTTCCGTGGTGGGCGCGGCGTTCGTCGAGGCGGGCTCGGCGGAGGCGACGGCGGTGGGCTTCTGCCCGTTGTCTTGAGCCGTCGGTTTGGACGATTCGTCCTTCCCCGAGCCGCAGGCAGCGAGGAACAGCAGCAGCACGCCGGCGACGATGACTAGCTTCTTGGGCATTTGGCAGCTCCTTTCGCTGACGGGGAGCACCGGCTCCCGCGCAGTGGCGAACGTATTGTGACAGCCGTAATGATAGTCGTCAACAGTGGCCGTGAGCCGCAGCGGTGGGGGTCTGCTTTTGGGGGGAAGGGATTGGGGCGGCCGCTGTGACCGCCCCAACACCCGTCTTTGTAATCTAGATGGGCCGAAACCGCCAGGCGGCGTAGAACCTAGCGTGCCTTCTCCGCCGAGACGTTGGCGCTGTAGAGGTTGCCCACAGGCGTGCCGTCCTTCGGCTCGACGCGCACGTCCTGGAAGCCAGCGGCTCGCAGCTTCGCGGCGTAGTCGGCCTCGGTCAGGGCACCGGCGACGCAGGAGGTCCAGCTCGCGAGGTCGTTGCGCTCCGCAGGGCTCGGCTCGCGCGTCCAGACGATGTCCGACGCCCGCAGCCGTCCGCCCGGCTTGAGCACGCGGTACGCCTCGCGGAAGACAACGTCCTTGTCGGGCGAGAGGTTGATGACGCAGTTCGAAATGATGACATCGAAGGAGCCCTCGGCGAAGGGCATCTCCTCCATCTCGCCGAGCCGGAACTGGACGTTGTCGATGCCGATCCGACCGGCGTTGCGACGCGCCAGTTGGATCATGTCGCCGCTCAT
>JBEKDP010000151.1:0-4870 GCA_050014295.1 Dehalococcoidia bacterium
GGAAACAATACGCGGTCTACGGACGATGCAGGTGGTGGTGACGGTCGAGGGAATGCGTCGCCTCCGCTCTCAAGTGTCGGGGAAGGTCGGCTTCGTGCCGACGATGGGCTACCTTCACGAAGGACACTTATCGCTCGTCCGCCGCGCCCGCGCCGAGAACGACGTGGTGGTCGCCAGCATCTTCGTCAACCCCGTGCAGTTCGGCCCCGGCGAAGACTACGACAAGTACCCGCGTGATACCCAGCGCGACCTCGCCCTCCTTCAGCAGGAGAACGTCGACATCGTCTTCATCCCCTCCGCGCCGGAGATGTACCCCGAAGGCTTCGGTACCTACGTTCAACTGAACGGCGTCAGCGAGGTCCTCGAGGGGGCCTGCCGTCCGGGGCACTTCCGCGGCGTCGCCACGATCGTCCTTAAGCTTCTCAACGCCGTCCAGCCCGATCGCGCCTACTTCGGGCAGAAGGACGCCCAGCAGGTCGTCGTCATCCGCAAGATGGTGCATGACCTCAACATGGGCGTGGAGATCGTCGCCTGCCCGACGGTCCGGGAGACCGGCGGCTTGGCGATGAGCAGTCGCAACGTCTACCTTTCGCCGGACGAGCGCCGCGCCGCGCTCATCCTCTTCCGCTGCCTTAGCCTCGTCGAGAGGCTCCACCGCCAGGGCGAGCGGGAGACCAGCAAGCTGCGCGGCCGCCTCGAATTGCTCGTCTCCCGTGAGCCGCTTGCCGAGGAAGATTACATAAGTATCGCCGACCCGCAGACGCTCCAGGAGTTGGACGTCATCGAGGGGCCCGCCCTCATCTCCCTGGCGATACGCATCGGCGAGACGCGCCTCATCGACAACATCACCGTCGGCGAGAAGCGACCGCCCATCGTTTTCGACCCCGTGCCGGCTGGCAAGTAGCTGGCACTCTGGCCGCGGTCCGCGGAATTCCCCGACTGATGCGTCCGGGGCATTCTTCTGAGGCTCGGCCGAGGGCGCCGCGATGTCGCCAACGCTTCCTTTGCCCTGCCTCCCCCTCGATGCTAAAATGGGGGCGCAAATCCACACTGCTTAGGGGGACGCATGGGAGGTCATTCCCATTGGAGCCAGGTCAAACGCCAGAAGGGCGTCGCTGACGCCCGCAGAGGCCAGGTCTTCACCAAGCTCGGCCGTGAGATAACCGTCGCCGCTCGCCAGGGTGGCCCCGACCCCGACGCCAACTTCCGCCTCCGCCTCGCCGTCCAGCGCGCCCGCGATGCCAACATGCCCAGCGACACGATGGAGCGCGCCATCAAGCGCGGCGCCGGCGGGCCCGACGCAACCGAACTCGCCGAGGCCACCTACGAAGGCTACGGTCCGGGCGGCGTCGCCGTCCTCATCGAGGTCGTCACCGACAACCGCAACCGCAGCGTCTCCGAGATCCGTGCCGCCATGGGCCGCGCCGGCAGCAACCTCGGCGAGGCCGGCTGCGTCGCCTGGCTCTTCGACAGCAAGGGCGTGATCCTCGTCAACACCGACGGCCAGGACGGCGAAGAGCTCGCACTTGCCGCCATCGACGCCGGTGCCGAAGACGTCGAAGTTGCCGACGACCGCGTCGAGGTCCACACCAAGGCCGAGGACCTGGAACGAGTCCGCCAGGCCCTCGAAGGGCAGGGCCTCCACATCGAGTCCGCCGAGCTCACCAAAGTGCCCAAGACCACCGTCAACCTCGGGGAAAAGCAGGCGCTTCAAACGCTCAAGCTCCTCGACAAGCTCGAAGAACTGGACGACGTGCAGAGGGTGCACTCCAACGCCGAGTTCCCGGACGAAGTCCTGGCCGCGTACACGGGCTAGATGGCTCAGACAGCGCATCCGCTACCGGACAGCGACCGCTTGGTCATCCTCGGCATCGACCCCGGCCTGCGCGTGACCGGCTACGGCCTAATCGTCCAGTCCGGCGCCGACATCGAGGCGCTCGACTACGGTGCCCTCGCCGTCGACCCCCGGCTGCCGTTGCCGGAGCGTCTCGCCGCCCTCTTTCGTGGCTTGCAGGCGCTCGTCGCCCGCCACGCGCCATCGGAGGTCGTCGTCGAGCAGCCGTTTGTTGCCGCCAACGTGCGCTCCGCCATGGCCATAGGCGAGGCGCGCGCCCTTGCCGTGCTCGCCGCCGCCCTCGCCGGCCTGCCCGTGCACCAGTACTCGCCGGCCGAGGTCAAGCGGGCCGTCACCGGCTACGGACGCGGCTCCAAGGAGCAAGTGCAGCAGATGGTGCGCCTCCAGCTCCGCCTCGACGTCCTGCCCGAGCCCTTCGATGCTGCAGACGCGCTCGCTGTTGCTCTGTGCCACGTCAGCCACACGCGCTCGCAGTCCCTCCTCGAAAGGAGCGCCGTTCAATGAGCAGCTTCGGCGTTCCCGTAAAGCCGCGCCGATTGCGCTTGCGATGCGACATGCCCAACGCGCTCCCCGTTGCTATTAGCAACGCCGATGACACGCGCTCGCGGTCCCTCTTCGAAAGGAGCGCGACCCTATGAGCGCCGTTGCCCGCATCTGGGGTGTCGTCGAAGACTCCGGCCCCGAGGGCATCGTCGTGCGAGTCGAGGGTACCGGGCTCGGGTTTCTCGTCCAAGTGCCGGGCCACACCCGCGACGCCCTGGGCGTTCCCGGCCACGAAGTCTCCCTCTACACCCACCTTCACGTCCGCGAGACCGACGCCGCCCTTTTCGGCTTCGCGACCATCGAAGAGCTGCGACTCTTCCGACTGCTCATCGCCATCTCCGGCCTTGGCCCCAAGGGCGCGCTCGCCTTGCTCTCCGGCCTGCCCGGCGACCACCTTTGGGAAGCGATCGCCAACGGTGACGTCGACCGCATCAAGGGCGTGCCGGGCATCGGTGCCAAGACCGCCAGTCGCATCATCATCGACCTCAAGGGCCGCCTGCCGGAGCACGTGCCCCTGGGCGTCGGCGCCGCTGCCATCCTCGGTGGCGACGACGAGGTCGTTGCCGCCCTCATGAGCCTCGGCTACACCCAGGCCGAAGCGTCCGCCGCCGCCTCTCGTCTCCCCCACGACGAGTCGCTGTCGCTGGAGGACAAGATTCGACTCGCCCTCTCCTCCTTCACGATCCAATAGCAGACAACCCATTCTGCGCAAGCGTCAGTCGGCAATTGTGCCGACAGAAGAGTTCGTCTATAATTCTTTCGATATGACAGCGCACCGATCCGACGTCGAGCAGGAAAATGACCGCTGCGCGCCTCAAGCTTTCGGAAAATGAACTGGACCAAGCCCTGGCATTTGTCGTCGACCACGGCTACAGCTATCATTTCCCGGTCCCCTTCGAACTAGAAGCGCTACTGCACTCGTGGGATCATGTGCGACCTGCGTTGGCGTCCGTGGATCTTCTGTCCTATACAGCTCGCAAATCGTTGCAGTTACTAGCTCCGAAGAACAAATACACGGTTAGGCCAATTCAGCTTCTCGACCCCGTGGATCTGCTCTGCCTGACTGGTCTCGCACTGCGGATCGCTCCGATCCTAGAGAGCGTGCGCATTCCGAGAAGCGAGGGAGTAGTACATTCCTTCCGATTCACCCAAAAACCTGGCGGGGGGCTCCGCCTGGAGTCCGACTGGGATGGGTGGGCAAAGCATATCCGACGACGGCTGTCTCGACATAAAATGGTGGCCAAAGCGGACATTGTTGACTTCTTTCCCCGGATCTATTTGCACCGTCTAGAGAACTCGCTCAACGCGCTGAGCGGTGTTGAGCGGGAGACACAGGCCGTAATGAGGCTCCTGCAAACTTGGTCTCGCGGGACATCCTACGGGGTTCCCGTCGGTCCTGTCGCCTGCAATATCCTGGCCGAAGCGCTCCTCGTGGAGGTCGACGACTTCCTCCGCAGCCAGGGCCTCAGCTTCGTTAGGTATATCGACGACTACGTATTCTTCGGCACAAATGAAGCCGACTGTCTCCGGAGTTTGTACCTTCTCGGGCAGCGGCTGGATAGCACGCAAGGCCTGAGCCTGAACATGGCCAAAACGCGTCTATTGAGCGCTGAGCAGTTTGGCAGCGAGCTTGCTCCGCCCGAAGACCCTACGTCAGCTTTGCAGAGCCGAATAATCGAAGAGGTATTTGGAGGCAACCCTTATGCCGAAATCGACCCGGCAAAGTTGACTAAGCAGCAGAAGGATTTGATCAGCAATCTGGACTCCTCGCGAATGCTACTCCTTGCCCTGGAAGGAGATATCATCGACCCTCGTGCGGTAAAGTTCGTTCTGAATGTCCTTGCCGGCCTAAGGCAGCCAAAACACATCGAAGTCGTGCTGCAGCATCTAGGCAGGCTCCAGTCCGTATCAGAGGCTGTGGCGCGTTTTCTCAACCTGGTTGAGTTCGAGCACGACGTGCAGCGAACGGACACGGCACAGAAGGTGTTGGCTTACTTGCGTAGCGGGCCGTTCGTGCCAGACTATCAGAGCATTTGGCTCATCGAGCCGTTTGCCCGATCGGGGAAGTGGGATCATGTCAATGAATTGCGCGCCATCGCGCGCGACTCGAGGAGCCGTCTTGTGCGCCGGCAGGCTGCCCTGGCCCTTGGCCATGTCGGAGATCGGTCAGCGCTTTTGGACCTCAAGTCCAGCCTCGGCGATGCGCAAGACTGGGAATGGCGGGCAATTCTCTTCGCGTGCCGGAGTTTGCCACGAGACGAGCGGAATGCGCTATGGCGCAGTCAAGCCTTGGGTGGAGACTGGCGGCCTGAGAATCTAGTGGCCAAGGCGACTGTGGAGTACGCTCGCCACCAAGCTGCAATCTCGTAGGGCTACGAAATCGGTGCTGTGGGCACCGTCCCCGTCGTAGTAAACTTGATCCCGAGATGCCCGACTTCCGACTCGTCTCCGACTTCCAGCCCACCGGCGATC
>JBEKDP010000152.1:0-4868 GCA_050014295.1 Dehalococcoidia bacterium
GCAGGAGTAGCCGACTAGAGGGCCGGCTTCAGGATTACGGTCTCCGTCTCCGACGGCAGCTTGTCCTTCGAGAACTCCACTTCACTGGAGTCCAGCGCACGCGCCCGCTGCCGTCGCTTCTGGAAGCCCTCCACCGTCGCCACCGGGAAGTTGCGGCAGCGCTCATTCTGAAAGTGCATCGGGATGACGACCTTCGGCGCAACTTTGTCTACGACCCGGTTCGCCACGTCGTCGTCGATGGTGAAGTTGCCGCCCACCGGTATCAGCAGCACATCGACCGGCCCCATCTCCGTCATCGCCTTGTCCGACAGCTCATGTCCGAGGTCGCCGAGATGGCAGACGCGCACCCCGTCGAGGGAAAAGCAGAAGACTGTGTTCGAGCCGCGCTGCGCCCCTGACGCCTCGTCGTGACTGGTCGCGACGCCCCTAAACTCGACGCCCTTCGCCTTGTGGACGCCGGCGCCGCGCACTATCTCTGGCTTCCCCTTCACCGCGGCGGTGTTGTTGTGGTCTTCGTGCTCGTGGCTCACAGTCACGATGTCGGCAGTCTCCGCCGGCGGCCGGTAGGCGAGGCCAAAGGCGCCGGTCTTGTAGGGATCGGTTATCACCCGCACCCCGTCATCCGACGTCAGCAAGAAGCAAGCATGTCCCAGCCATTTTACCTTCATGTCACAGGCCTCCTTTCTTGTGCTCTTGCCCAATCATAGCATATCCCGCACGCCTTTTTGCCGCTCTTTGGACAAGCGACGGCGCAGGCGCTACAATGTAGCCGCCAATTCATACAGGCAGGGAGAGCATGGAGATGCCGCCCACGGATGAAGGGCCTCTCGCTGAGGGCCACGCGGCTATCGCCGCCAGCGCCGCGCAGCTATTCGACCTCCACTTCGACCAACTGTACGACTTCTGCTTTCGCCTTCTGGGCGAGCCCGCAGCGGCTGCGCAGGCGTCAGAGGAGGCATTTCGCAATGCGCTGGCGTCCTCCGGTGGCGCTGCTCAGATGCTGTCGTTCAAGGCGCAGCTCTTCTCCGCCGCCCTCGACGCCGTGGAGTCGCGCTTCACAGCGGGCCAGCCGATCGCTCCGGCCCAAGACCCTCTCTTCTACCGCGTAGACGCCGCGCGCCTTCCCAGCACCGTGGCCGCGCCGCTCGCCGAGGAGACGGCCGGCGTCATCTACGAGACGCTTTCCCGGCTTGACCCATCCGACTACGTCCTCCTCGACCTCGCCCTCCGTCAGGGGCTGGACGAGAGGGAGTTGAGCGCCGTCCTCAAGCGCAACACACGGGCCCTCCACTCGCGGCTGGACAAGCTCGAAAAAGAGATGAGCCGGGACCTTTCGGCGCTCCTCGTTGCTCGACGCGGCAGCCGCAACTGCGACGGGATGCGCCGCGCCGTCCTTGAGCTGCCCGTGTCCGCCACCCGCGATCAGGTTCGCCGCGTGACCGACCGCCACATCCGCTCCTGCCCGGTCTGCTTCGCCACCCGCGCCGCGATACCCTCTCCTCTCGCCGTCTTCGCCGCCCTCGCTCTGATGCCGCCACCGGCGGACGTGCGCGAGGCTGCCCGGCAGCGCATCATCGGGGCCGCGCCGAGCCTGCTGACCGCGCCGATTGCGGCCGTCATCCCGGAGGCGCCTGCTCCCGCAGCGGCCGGAGCCCTCGCTGGAGGTGGTGGCGTGATTCCGCCGCCACCCGGTCTCTTCGCCGCTCTCGGCGACGCCTGGCGGCGCTTCATTTCCGGTGCGCGCCCCTCCAACAACATGGTCCTGCCTGTTATCGGGGCGCTGGTCGTCCTCATCGTGGCCGTCGGTATCGCCTGGGCCACCGGCGTCTTCGGCGGCTCGGGAGGCGGTGGGGGCCCGACACCCACCCGCACCTCCACCAGCACCAGGACCGCCACCGCCACCGCCAGCCCTTCGCCGCAGCCTAGTGAGACGGCGGTGCCGACAGCCACCCCCACTGAGGAGGCACCGACGGCAACGCCGCCACCCCCGACGGCCGTTCCTTCCGCGACGCCGCTCCTAGCCACGGCAACGCGGACTCCTCGTGCCACGCGTTCACCGACCGTTGCGGCCACGGAGGCGACTACGTCGACCCCCGCCGTCTCAACGCCCACGCCCTGAAGCCCGGCAAGGGCATCGCGAGACCAGCGGCACGCCGCCACGCCTCAGCTTTTGGCCGTTCGCGGATTGCTGCCGCAGAGCTATCAGTGAATGGTGAGTGAGTTGAGGACGGCCGCGAGCAGAGGGCGGAACTGGGAGCGCTCCCCCTTGGGCACCGCAAGGACTACCTCCCAGCCGTCTTGCCCCTCGACAAGGACGGCGGAGGTCAACTGCACCGGGTTGTTGTGAGAGAAGCCTTCGTAGTCGACAAGATATCCCTGCGTTCCGCCGACATCGATGGCCTCCGGCTTACTCACGCCGCTCCAGCCCTGGTCCAGGTAGCTGACCCAGGAGGCGAGGAAATCCTCAGAGGTCGTGCCTGGGTCCACCGACTCCTTGGTGATGCTGAGCGTGGGCGCTACACCCGCGTCGCTTTCATTAAGCGCGTAGAAAACATCCGTCGATGTCTTGTCCAGATTGACGCTGGCCGGGTTTGGCGTCCAGTCGCGCGGGAAGCGGATGCTATAGCCCAGCACGCTAGACTGGTACTCGTTCGAGTCGTTAAGGACGCCATCGGCCGTCTGCGGCAACGCCTCCGCCACCGGCCGCGACTTGCCACCCCATTCCGGTCCGGCGAAGGCGAAGACGAGGAGGAACGCCGTCACCAGCAGCGAGCCGGCGACGATGGCGGGAACCAGGAATCTGTGTAGCATCGATTGCCCCCAGACAAAGACATACAATGTGATTAACCAGACCATAATACAAACGCGGCAGGCCTGGTAATCTTACGTCGAAGCCTGGGGACGGGGCTGCTTTCGAGGAGAAAACGACCGGGTTAGCCCATGAAGCGTCAGTTCGCTGCGCCGGGCTGGTTGCGCATCTCCTGGAGATATGTGATCACCGCCCTCACCCGGGGGTGGACTGAGGGATCGCGGCTTGATACGAGCTGGCTGAAGATGGCATTGATGTGATTCTCTACCGACTTCTCCTCCAGCACCAGCGCCCTACCGATGGCGGCGTTGCTGTAGCCTTTCGCCATCAGGTGGAGGACATCCATCTGACGCGGAGTCAGCCGGCCCAGACGGGGACAGCGCGCGTCGCTCGTGCCGGAGAGGATCGCCGGGTCGAGGACGACCAGCCCAGCAGCGGCGGCCTCCACCGCCCGCACCAGGCCGGTGGCATCGGACAGCGATTGCTTGATTATGTACGACCAGCCAGGTGTGTTCGGCGGCGGCATCGTCGATAGGAACTCCCGATCGCTCTCGGCGGCCAATACGACGATGCCGACGCGCGGCCACTCCGCCTTAATGCTATGCGCTGCCGCTATTACCTGAGAATTGCCATCGAGACGGACATCGAGCAGGACAACGTCGGGCTGGAGCGTTCCGCAGAGCGCCCGCAGATCGTCCTTGCTGGTGGCCGTTCCAGCGACCTCCAGACGCGCCTGCGTCGAGAGGGCCAGGCGTAGCATGTCGCGCCAGAGGCCCTCGTCCTCAACCACGAGCAGGCGGAGTCTATCGCCGTTCTGCCTTCCCTGCATGCCTTCAGACGCGCTTTCCAGAGAACGTCCCGGTCCCTGAGTCAGAGGGACGCCGACTTCTGCCCTTGGATATCCATCCATAGATAGAGCCTGAATCTGTTATCGGGCGGTGGGCGTCTATCTTTAGGGGTACCCGAGTGGATCGCGTCCCCATGTCGTTCCTTTCCTCGCCTTCCCCTAAGGGCATTCCCGCAGACATCTGACTGCTTGCCGCGGGTCCGGCCTCGTCGCCCTATTCGGCGCTGGGGGCCGCCACCCTGCTTGATTTGGGTGCTGGCACCATGTTGTTCACCTCCAACAAAGACGAAAAATCCTGCGACGAGAAGGAACTCATGTGGCAGGAGGCCCGGCCGCGGCCGATGGTCGCGGCGTTCGCCAGGACTCGAACCGGCAACAGCCGCCGAGACCGGCGCCAGAAAGGAGGCAGACTAAGGAGAGTGCTACGAACAACCCGGGAGGCAAATGCCTCCCCTGACAAAAGGGTTACACGGAGGTCGTCACATGAACAGACTTAGAAGGCTCATGAACAGAGCCGCCAGAGATGAGGAAGGCATCACCGGTCTGGAGACCGCCATCATATTGATCGCGTTCGTGGTGGTAGCCACCGTCTTTGCGTTCGTCGTGCTGAGCACCGGTCTCTTCAGCTCTGAGCGAGGCAAGGAGGCGGTCTACGCCGGACTGCAGAAGACAGAAGGGTCGCTCGAGCTACGTGGTAGCGTCATCGCCAATACCAACGGTACAGCGGTGACCAGCATCGTCTTTGACGTCGCCAACGCCGCCGGCGGCGAACCGGTCAACCTCAACCCGGCCGCCACCAGCAACAAGATGGTCATCGACTACCGCGACTCCACGGTGAACGCCACCAACGTCCCCTGGACCGTCAACTTCCTGGTCGGCAACACGGACAACCTGCTGACGGAAGGAGAGCTCGCGGAGATCACGATCGACACCACCGGCCAGAACCTGGGGGCGAACCAGCCGTTCACGATCGAGGTGAAGCCACCTCTCGGCGGCACGATGGTGATCGCGCGCACCACGCCCGCCGGCCTGGACACGGTCGTTGACTTGCATTAGTCAGAGTTCGTTGCCGCAAGGGGCGGTGCTGAGAAGCACTCAAGGATAGGCCAACCCGAGAGGCGCCGCCCCCCTTCGGCAGGGAGGCAGAAGCATGGAACTCAACGCGAAACTCTCCTCTCTTGAGGACGAGGTCAAGCTCCTCAAGGGGGAGGT
>JBEKDP010000153.1:0-4819 GCA_050014295.1 Dehalococcoidia bacterium
GGCGGCACCATCGGGTAGACGCATTCCTCACGCGCCACCTGGAAATCGATCAGCACCGGGCCGGGGTGCGCAATCGCCCTGGCTATCGTCCCTTCCACCTGGCTCTTGTCCGTCACCCTCAGCCCGACCATCCCGAACGCCTCCGCCAGCTTCACGAAGTCCGGGCTGAACTCGCGCGTGGCGAACACCCGGTTCCCGTAGAACATCTCCTGCCACTGGCGGACCATCCCCAGGAAGGAGTTGTTCATTATCGCGAACTTTACCGGCAGCTCGTGCTCTACGACGACCGCCAGCTCCTGCATCGTCATCTGGAAGCCGCCATCGCCGCAGATCGCCCATACCAGCTCCTTCGGGTGCGCGAACTGGACGCCCATCGCGGCCGGCACGGCGAAGCCCATGGGGCCGAGGCCACCGGCGGTGATGAAGCCGTTCGGCGTGTCGCTCCAGTAGTACTGCGCCGCCCACATCTGGTGCTGGCCGACATCGGTCACGACGTAGCCTTTGCCGCCGCTCACCTCGTAGATCTTCTTGATCACGTACTCCGGCAAGAGCTCCTCGGTGTCCCGAATTTCTATCGACGGGTGCTCCTCGCGCACCTTGCGGATCCAGGCGAGCCACTTGTCGTGGCGCTTCTCCTTCACCTTCGGGTTGAGCACCGTCAGCACCCGTTTCACGTCGCCGACGATGGGCACTGTCGGCTTCACGTTCTTGCCGATCTCCGCCGGGTCGATATCGACGTGGATGACGTGCGCGTCCGGAGCGAAGTCCTTAAGGGCGCCCGTCACCCGGTCGTCGAAGCGCATCCCCAGGGCGATCAGCAGGTCGGCTTCATTAATGGCCATGTTGTTCCAGTACATCCCGTGCATCCCCGGCATCCCCATGGCCAGCGGGTGCGAGCCGGGGAAACTGCTGATTCCCAGGAGCGTCGTGATGACCGGTATCTGCGCCTTCTCCGCCAGCTCCTTCAGCTCGTCGTAGGCTCCCGATATGCGGACGCCGTGTCCGGCGAGGATCAGCGGCCTTTCCGACTCGTCGATGAGCTGCGCCGCTTTCTTGACTTGCGTCGCATGTCCCTCCAGCGTCGGCTTGAAGCCGGCGAGGTCGACCTTCTCCGGGTACTCGAACTCCGCCTCCTGGATGAAGACGTCCCGCGGCACGTCGACGAGCACCGGCCCCGGCCGCCCTGAGCGCGCGATGTGGAACGCTTCGCGGATCGTGCGCGCCATATCGTCGGCCTGGAGCACCAGCCAGTTGGCCTTGGTTATCGGCAGGCTGATGCCGGTGATGTCGGCCTCCTGGAAACCGTCGCGGCCGATGAGCCAGGTCACCACCTGGCCGGTTATCGCGACCACCGGCACCGAGTCCATCCAGGCGTTGGCAATGCCGGTCACCAGGTTCGTCGCGCCCGGGCCGGACGTGGCGCAGCAGACGCCCACCTTCCCCGTCACGCGCGCGTAGGCGTCGGCGGCGTGGGCCGCGGACTGCTCGTGTTTCACGAGTATGTGCTTTATCTGCGGATACTGCTGGAAGGCATCGTAAAAGGGCAGGGTCGACCCGCCGGGTATGCCGAAGACCATCTCGACCCCTTCACGTGCCAGGCACTCCATGATTATCTGGGCACCTGTGAGTTGCATAATCGAAACCCCCTCTTGACAAAGCGCCTGCCCGGCGCAGATCGTAGGAATCAGAGAACCTGTTGGAACTGTCCCTTTGTCCGGCCCGCTGATTCCGGGCTATAAGATGAGTAGGGGCGGCTCCAAGCGGCATGTCCCGCGGGCAAGCAGGCCGCCGCCGGTCGCGGGACGACGTAAGGGGAACAAAGCTACGCCACGGTCCCGGAAGGCGACAGCACCTATCAACCCGGCTGCCGTCAGCACCGAGACCGTTGACGCTCCTTGAAGAGGAAGCCTAGCAGAGTAAGCCATGTCTCAATTCTCGTCTATTTGCGGCCGTATGAAAAGTCCCGCCCCAAAGGGATCCCATGGGGACGGGACAATACCACCCTTCGCTCCCGACGTGCGGGCACATCCGAGCGCTCTAACGGCCGCTTCCCGTCTGGACCTACCGCCCTCACCGATCGGACCTGGGCCCAGCGGCTCCGGGGCGAGTTCGGGCCTCCTGTGCCACCGGCTCTCACCTTGCCCGCCGACCCGCTTTCCAGCGGACCTACAGGCAACCGGCTCTCTGCGACAGGAAGGAGACCTTACTACTCCCCTTCGTAGCCTTTCTGTATTATGTAGAAGACAGTATATCCAGCCGCGGAGACAGTTGTCAATAAACGGCGCGGATGGACCCCGCCGGCATATGCCTCACCTCCCTGACGACACCGCGCTCCGGCCGTCGAGGCCTGGGCATTGTCCTCGACCCATACTGCATTGATCGGAGGAATCGCATGACCACGACCTGGCAGATAGCGCAACTGGAGAACGGCCTGCGCGTAGTGACAACGCCGATGGCCACCGCCCAATCGGCAAACGTCTGCGTTTTCGCCGGCGTTGGCTCCCGCATGGAGCAGCGTCGCACTAACGGCATCTGTCACTACCTGGAGCACATGCTCTTCAAGGGCAGCGCCAAACGGCCGAGCGCCCTCGCCATCTCGGAGGCCATCGAGGGGGCCGGCGGCGCCCTAAACGCATTCACCAACAAGGAGTTCACCGGCTACTGGGCCCACGTCCCCTTCGACCGGCTGGACCTCGCCGCCGACGTCCTGATCGACATGGTGAGGAACCCCCTCCTCGATAGCGCCGAGATCGACAGGGAGCGCACAGTGGTGGGGCAGGAGATACGCCGTGCCCACGACCAGCCGGGCGCCTGGGCCGCCGAGCTCCTCTCCCGCGCCTGCTACGGCGACCAACCCCTCGGCTGGTCGATTGCCGGCACGGAGGAAACGGTCGGGGGTATCCAGCGGCAAGACTTCGTCGACCACATGTCCGCCTGGTACGTGCCGGATAACCTGGTGGTCGGCGTCGCCGGGAACATCACCCACGAACAGGTTGTCGCCCTCGTCCGCGACCGCCTGGGCTCTCTCGAGCGCCGGCCGACGCCGTCGTATCAACCGGCGACCGCAGGACTGCCGCCTGAGCGCATCCAGGCAGAAGCGCGCGACATCGACCAGAGCAACCTGACGATCGGTCTGCGCGCGCTCTCCCGCACCGACCCCGATCGCTACATCTTGACCATCCTTAACGCCGTCCTCGGCCGCGGCATGAGCTCCCGTCTGTTCAAGGAAGTCCGAGAGCGCCGCGGCCTCGCCTACTCCGTGGGCTCCTCTGTCAGTCGCCACCACGACACCGGTGTCCTCGGCATCTCCGCCGGGGTTAGCCCGCAGAACCTGCAGGAGGCCGCGAAGGTGATCCTGGAAGAGGTCTTCAAGCTGGCCGAGGAGCCGGTGCCGGAAGACGAGCTGACTCGCGCCCGCGACTTTACCATCGGCAACTTCCGCCTTGGCCTCGAAACGACGATGGCGCTCACCCAGTGGACGGGCGAGAGCCTCGTCACAACCGGCGAGATAGAAGAGATCGAGGATGTTGTCGCGAAACTCCAAAGCGTCAGCGCTGCCGACGTTCAGCGCGTCGCTCGGCGCTTCCTCAGGCGCGACAACGTGGCGATGGCGCTCGTGGGGCCGCGGGCGGACGCCGACGTGCTGGCAAAGGTCCTGACGTCCTAGGAAAGCGGGGCTGCCAGCTAGCGCGCGTCGGTGCCGACGTTATCGAGCATCCACTGGTAGCGCACGGGCGAGAGTTGCTGCAACTGCTGAGAATCGTAGAAGAAGAGGGCGAAGGAGTTGGCGTAGTCCTCCAGCGGGTCGTTGTTGGACATGAACTGCCAGACCGAGGGGCCGTCGTAAGCGAAGCTAAGTTGAGTCTGGTCGACAGCCGCCGCCACCTCCGTGTCGCTGCTCAAGAGGCGCCAACCCGTCGCTCGCATGAAGTCGCGCATCTCCTCCTGGAAGAAGACCCATGCATAGCGCCCGGGCGGCGTCATCCGCAATTGGTACGCGTGCCCCAACTCATGGAGCACGGTCACCGTGCCCTGGTCCGGGTAGAGGACCAACTCGTTGCGGCCGTCGTTGTTCGAGTAGAAGTTCGCCCCGCTGGAATAGACCTTCGCGCCGGATAAGGAGCGGGAGTCGGCATTTGAGAGGATGTACAGCCTTCCATAGACACGGCTCCCAAGCTGATTGACGACATGTGTCGGCAGCCGCCCGAGAGCGTCCAGCACGGCGTTCAAGCTCGCTTCGTCCCAGCTCTGGCCGGTGAGAACAATCTCCACGCCGTACGCGTCGCGTGCCTGCTGCACTTGACATACGGGATCCGTGGCCGCCGTCAGGAGGGGAAGGAGCGCCAGCAGGAAGACGAGCCCCAGCCAGGCCCTTGCCGACCGGGGCTTTCTCCCGCTTTCGCTGGCTCTGTGGAAGCGCTGTAGCATCTCGACCTACCCGCATAGCCGAGGAGGGAGTCGACGACAAGAACCGGCAACGTGCCAGAGCCGACTCGTCGACCCTCTGTTGCCGGTTTCACCACTGGCTCGCCGAGACCCCGGTGACCACTGCGACTCGCCCTCAAGCTTGCCGCCAAGCCCCTCTCGGGGCGCGGGCCTCGGTTCAGCGCCTCAACAGATATGAACAGAGCTGCGACCAGCCGCACGAATCTGGTTACGGCCCGGCCACGGACTCTTCTCCTCACTATCGGAAAACGAGCCGGGACGAACGCCGTTACACGTCGTTACGTCGCCCTCTGCCGCCTGACAGATCGGGACGGGCTTTCTTCACGCCGCCTTCACGCACGCCTACCACCGGATCACACCCCCTGCACAGGCG
>JBEKDP010000154.1:0-4811 GCA_050014295.1 Dehalococcoidia bacterium
CAGGCCGCCAGCATGGTCAAGGCGGCCCGGGAGACGCTAAACTGGGACGTCCCGATCGTCGTTAGCGGAATCAACTGCAGCGACATCTTCATCCTACTGGCGAGCGCCAAGGACGCAGAAGGCGTAGTGAGCGTGGTATTTGGTCCGATGGTCTACCAGACCGAAAATCCCGCCGTCCAGAAATACTCTCAGATCTGGGCGAAGTATGGGACGGGCGATCCGTTCAGCAACTTCGCGTTCTACGGCATGAATGACGGCGAGATGATGGTGCATCTCCTGGAGATGGCCGGCCAAGACCTTACGCGCGGCGACTTCCTCGACGCGGGCGAGTCGGAGTGCGACTTCTGGTGCTCGGGGTGCACCGATATCGGGCCCCAAAGCATGAGTCCCACTGATCACCGTCCCATCGAAGATGAGATGTACACCAAAGTGGAGGATGGGAAGTGGATCCCGTTCGGCAATATTATCGGCTTCGAGTCGACGCCGCACTGCACGCCGCCGACGCCGCCTCCTGGTTTCGACGACCAGCCCAAAGTAGGGGCGGATGCGCCCTACGTGCCTCTGCCTTAGCGATGCCTACGCGCCCGCGAGTGAAGGGCGGACGCTCGCTCCTCAGGGCCGCGCGCTAGGAAAGATGAGCCGGGATCGGGACTAGGCACGGAGGTGACAGCGTGCAGGCACTACTAAAGCGATGGCCAGTACTGTTGGTGACGCTGCTCGTCGCGGGCATGTTGCCGGTGATGTCCTGCGGGGGAGGAGAGGAGAAGACGGAGAAGACGCCCGGCGTCAGCGACAGCGAGATCAAGATCGGCGCGCTTCTTCCGCTGAGCCAAACCGCCGCTGCGGCCTGGGGCATCCCCATAAGCCAAGGCATGAAGGCCTACTTCGACTACATAAACGACCAGGGCGGCATCTACGGTCGCAAGATCAACCTAATTGTCGGGGACAGCGAGTACACGGGGCCGGTAGCCAGCGAGGCCGTACGCAAGCTCGTGGAAGAGGACCAGGTATTCGCTGTCCAGGGGACGTTGGGCACCGATGCCGAAAGCGCCGTCTACCAGTACCTGGAGGAAAAGGGCGTCCCCGACATGTACATCCTCACCGGCGAGAGCAGGTTCACCGAGCCCGTCGCGCGAAACCGCTTCGGCTTCCTGGTCGACTACACTGACGAGGGGCGCATACTCGGCAAGTACATCGCCGATAACTTCAACGGGCAGAAACTGGGAATCATCGCGCAGAACGACGATTTCGGCAAGGAAGGTGAGCAGGGGCTCAAGGAGGGTATCCAGGAGAACGGCGCTCAACTGGACACTGTCACCGAATACTACGACGTGACCCAGACCGATATTACTGCCCAGGTGCAGCGCCTCAAGAACGACAACGTAGACGTCATCGGGTTCTATGGCATGCCCGCGCAGGCCGCCGGCCTGTTCATAACGGCGCGTCAGAGCCTGAACTGGGACGTCCCCGTCGTCATGACCGGTACTGACGCTGTCGAGATCGTCGGCGCACTGGCCGGCTACGAGAACATTCAGGGCGCCGTATCCGTCGTCTATGGCCACCAGGCGTTCGAGACCGACGTCCCGGGCGTCGCCAAGCACCAGGAGATCATGGCCAAGTACGCCCCGGGCGTGAAGCCCAGCAACCTGACGCTTGTGGGAGCCGCCATCTCCGAGGCGATGGTGGGCCTGATGGACCAGGCGGGCGCCAACCTGACGCGCGACTCGTTCCTCAACGCCGCCGAGGCGGTGTGCAAGTTCGTTTGCTCTACCTGTTTGGTGCCGACGACTACTTCCCCCACCGATCACCGGCCGACGGAAGTGGAGTTGTTCGTAAAGGCCACGGGCACCACGGCGGACACCTTCAGGTGGGAGCCCTTCGGCGAGCCATACGGGTTCGAGACGACGAAGGACTGCACGCCGGCTACGGCGTCGCCGGGCTCCACCGAGCAACCGAGATAGGAGGTGCAGGGGAGCCGGCGCTGGACTAGTGCCGGCGTCCGGGCCCCTAAACCTGACCGCCCCCGGTCTTCGCTCTAGAGAAGCGGCGATGTATGATGGGGTGCGTGACGGCCGGTGGCTGGCCTCGGCCGACGTGCTCGGCTTCGAAAAGGCCGCCTGAACGCCGTCCCCGACAAGACTACCGCAGAGCCGCGCCGGACTCGATATGCAGGATGCTGAACCCCGTTCCGTCTCTGTGACCAGAGACGCGTCTTCGCGCAGGTGGTTGATCCTCGCCGCCGCTGTCTTCGGCCTCTTCATGGCCATCCTCGATGCCACGATTGTCGGTGTCGCGACCCCCGCCATTCAACGGGGATTCAAGACGGACATCGAGACCGCCACGTGGGTCCTGAACGCCTACAACCTCGTCTTCGCCGTGCTGCTCATCCCCGCGGGCCGCGTCGCCGACCGTTTTGGTCGCAAGAAGGCGTTCCTCGCCGGTATCGTGATCTTCACGGTCTTCTCCCTCGCTTGCGGCCTCTCGGGCCAGATCGAGCTGCTGATTGCCTTTCGCGCCTGTCAGGCCGCGGGCGCCGCCATCATGGTGCCCGTAAGCCTGGCCATCGTGACAGTTGCTTTCCCCCCGCAGCAGCGCGGGCTCGCCGTTGGCGTGTGGGGCGCGATCTCCGGTGCTGCCGGCGCTATCGGCCCCACGATGGGCGGCGTCCTCACGCAGTATGCCGGTTGGGAGTGGATCTTCTTTGTTAACGTCCCCGTGGGGGTGCTGGCGATAGTCGCCTGCGTTGTGCTCATCCCCGATTCGCGCGACCTGGAGGCGAGCCACCGGCTGGACCTGGCCGGACTTGTGACCCTATCCGGCGCGCTCTTTACACTGACGCTCGCCCTCATTCGCGGCGAGGCGGAGGGGTGGTCGTCGCCGTTCATCGTCGGCCTTTTCATGGCCTTTGCCGTCTTCACGGTCCTCTTCGTCGTCGCCGAGCACGCCGCTAGGAATCCGCTGGTCGACCTGCGCATGCTGCGACAGAGGACGTTCGGGGCGGCGAGCGTGGCTATCCTCCTGTTTGGTTTCGGTTTCTTCGGCGCCCTCTTTCTGTTCATCCAGTACCTTACCGTCGTCGAGGGATACTCGGTCTTGAGGGCTGCCCTGGCCGTCACGCCTCTGCCGGCGGCGATCATCGTCGTCGGGCCGATCGCCGGCCGGCTGAGCGACCGCTACGGCCCCCATGTGCTTATCGTAAGCGGCGTGTCCATATTCGGGCTGGCGCTGTTCTTCTTCTCTCGGCTTGCCGGCGGAGAGGCCTACACGGACGTGTTCTGGCGCCTCATTGTCGGCGGTGTCGGCGCTGGGCTCGCCTTCCCGCCGCTCACTTCGGCTGCCATGGGCTCCGTCGCCGGCGGCAAGCAAGGCGTGGGAGCGGGCGTCTTCAATACCGCCCGCCAGATCGGTTTCACTATCGGCCTCGCCGTGCTCGTCGCTGTCTTTGTGGGTGCGCTCCACCCGCGCCTGGCCGACGCGCAGAGCGAAGCGAACACTCTCGTCCAGCAGTCCGACCTGCCGGTGCCCGTGCAGCAGGGCGTTACGCAAGGGATCGCCAGCGCCATCTCGAGCGTCAACCCGGGGGCGATATCGGGCGAACAGCAGAGTTTCGATCTCTACGAGGCGGTCAGGCAGTCGGGCGGCGCGGCCGTCGCCGACGCCAACAGGGCCACTCTTGACCGGCTGTCGGGAGAGCTAAAGGCCCTGTTCGCGCAGGCCGCCGCGGATGCCTTCGATCGGGCATTCCTGGTGGCGGCGATCATCCTCTGGTCAGGCGTCATCCCCGCCTATTTCGTGAAGCGGGCGCCCGACACTGTCTTGGCGTCCAGCCCGATGCGGCCTCGGCCCGGCCGGTAAGCCCGGCGGTCGCAGCCGTTTGCAATGAGGCTTCAAGCCGTCGATTCGCAGGAAAACAAACAAAAACGTCTTGCGAGCACTTGACAAGGTCCTGGATCACTGTATAATCAGGAGAACTGGTGGTTCAGAATCTCCCCGCCTCTGGCACTGAAGGATTGCCTTCTAGCCGCGCTGCGCTGCGGAAAGTGTCAGTATAAGCACCGGCAGATGCCAATGAGTAGGACGCTCACACGCACGCCCGTCTTGCGGGTAGCTCTGGCAGTAGCCGCGCTCCTCTGTGTGGCCGGTGCCGCCCTCGCTTGGCATCAGCTTGCACAGGCGGCGCCCGAACTCACCACCGACAAAGGCGACTACTCCCCCGAAGAGGTTGTTACGATCACCGGCGGGGGTTTCGCACCCAACACCGCGTATGACATCGTCGTCATAAGACCCGACGGGACGATCGTCCACGGAGATGGCTCGTTTCTACCCGGCTGGGACACGACCCCTCTGACTGACGAGTCCGGCAGCTTCACGTACCTCTATCAGTTGGACGGCGTCCAAGGGACGTATGTGGTGGAGGCCTACCTCTCACCCTTCGTCGGCGACCCTCTCTCCGATACTCCCATCACTACGGTCACCTTCACCGATTGCCCAAGACCGACGCCGACTGCCACCAAGACGCCGACCCGCACTGCCACGCGGACGCCGACGAAGACGTACACGCCCACGGCGACCGCCACGTTCACGCCTGTGCCGCCGACGGCAACGTTCACGCCAACGGCGACGAACACCTACACGCCCACGCCGACCGCTACGTTCACGCCTGTGCCGCCGACCAGCACCTTTACGCCTACAGCGACGAACACCTTCACGCCAACGGCGACCAGTACCTATACGCCCACGCCGACTGCCACGTTCACGCCTGTGCCGCCGACCAGCACCTTTACGCCTACAGCGACGAACACCTTCACGCC
>JBEKDP010000155.1:0-9206 GCA_050014295.1 Dehalococcoidia bacterium
GCCCTGCACGCGGGCGATCGTCGCCGCCGGCATCCGCGAGGTGCATCTGTCGCATCTCGACCCCGACCCGCAGGTATCGGGTCGTGGCGCGCAGGCGCTGCGGAAGGCGGGGATCGCCGTCCACGTCGGCGAGGGCGAGCAGGAGGCGCGGCGGCTGAACGAGGCGTACATCAAGCACCGCCTCACCGGCCTGCCGTTCGTCATCGCCAAGTTCGCGGTCAGCCTCGACGGCAAAATTGCGGCCCGCAGCGGCGATTCGCGCTGGGTCAGCGGCCCCGAGTCGCGCGAGTGGGCGCACCGTCAACGGGCGAAGCTGGACGCGATCATCGTTGGCGTGCGGACGGTCCTGATCGACGACCCCGAGCTCACGGCGCGGCCGGAGGGCGAGACGGACGGCGTCCGGCAGCCGCTGCGCATCGTCGCCGACAGCAGCGGACGAACTCCGCTTTCAGCGCGCGTCCTGGGTGGCCCGGGCAAGGCGCTGCTGGTGACGACGGCTGCCTCCGAGTCCGGCTGGCGAAAGCAGATGGCGGGCGCCGGCGCGGAGGTTCTGGTGATGCCGGAGTATCAGGGCCGCGTCGATGTCTTGGAGCTGCTGCGCGCGCTGGGGCAACGGCCCGTCCTCAGCCTGCTGGTCGAGGGCGGCGGCGAGCTGCTGGGGTCGTTCTTCGACCGCGGCCTCGTCGACAAGGTGCAGGCGATCGTCGCGCCGATGATCATTGGCGGCAAACGTGCTCCCACCGCCGTCGCCGGGCGTGGCGCCCATCGTATGGACGAGGCGCTGCGTCTGCAAGAGGTCAGCGTCGAGCGGCTCGGCAGCGACCTGCTGGTCAGCGGCTACGTGCGGGCGCGCGAGCAGAAGAAAGTGTAGGCTGGTTCCGGAGGGACGCCTATGTTTACAGGCATCATCGAGGAAGTGGGCGTAGTCAGGCAAAGCGACGCTGGCCGTCTGGTGATCGAGGCGCGGCGGACGTCCGGGGGCACGAACCTGGGCGACAGTATCGCCATCAACGGTGTCGACCTCACCGTCGCCCTGATGGACGAGGAGAGCTTCACCTTCAACGTCATGCCGGAGACGTACCGGCGGAGCAATCTGGGGCAGTTGGCGAAGGGCGACCCCGTGAACTTGGAGCGCTCGCTGACGCTGGCGAGCCGGCTCAGCGGCCACCTCGTGCGCGGCGTCGTGGAAGGGACCGGCCGGCTGGCCTCGTACACGCCGGAGGCGGACGCCATACTCGCGCGCTACGCTGCCCCGACGGAGTTGATGCGCTACGTCGTCGTGAAGGGGCCGATCGCGGTGGACGGCGTCAGCCTGACGGTCGTGGAGCGCGACGAGTCGTCGTTCGTAGTATCGCTCGTCGCCTATACGCAGCAGAACACGAACCTCACTCGCCGGAAAGTCGGAGATGCGGTAAACTTAGAGACGGACATTATTGCGCGCTACGTGGAGCAGTTGCTCGGCGCGCGCCTGGAGCGGCAATAGGGCCGCGGAGGAGCAACCAGTGCCAAAGCGGAACGACGGGACGCTGGCGACGGTCGAGGAGGCAATCGAGGAGTACCGGCGCGGTCGCTTCGTCATCATCATCGACGACGAGGACCGCGAGAACGAGGGCGACCTGACGCTGCCCGCCCAGTTCATCGACGCCGACGCCATCAACTTCATGGCCCGCCACGGTCGCGGCCTCATCTGCGTGCCGATGACCGGCGAGCGTTTGGATGAGTTGCGCATCCCAATGATGGTGGGGCGCAACGATTCTCATTTCGGCACTGGCTTCACGGTTTCTGTGGAGGCTCGCGCTGGCGTTACGACCGGCATCTCCGCCGCCGATCGGGCGCGGACGGTGCAGGTCCTGGCGGACCCCAACAGCGAGCCCAACGATCTGGTCATGCCCGGCCACATCTTTCCGCTGCGCGCCCGCGATGGCGGCGTCCTCGTTCGGGTAGGGCAGACGGAGGCCACCGTCGACCTCTGCAAGATGGCGGGCCTGCGTCCGGTCGGCGTTTGCTGCGAGGTCATTAACGTCGACGGCACGATGGCGCGCTTGCCCCAGCTCAAGCGGTTCGCCTCCAAACATGGCTTGAAGATCATCGGCGTCAACCAGCTCATCAGCTATCGACTGCGCAAGGACAAGCTTATCGAGCGGGTGGCGGAGACGGCCCTGCCGACGCCGTACGGCCCGTTCCGGGCGATCGCCTTCAAGAGCATGATCGACCCGGACGAGCATCTGGCGCTGGTCATGGGCGATATCGAGACGCCGGAGCCGGTGTTGGTGCGCGTCCACAGCCAGTGTGTCACCGGCGACGTCTTCGCCAGCTTGCGCTGCGACTGCGGCGAGCAGGTGCAGCAGGCATTGCGCCGCATCAGCGAGGAAGGCCGCGGCGTTCTCCTATATATGCGCCAGGAGGGCAGGGGCATCGGGCTGCACAACAAGCTGCGTGCCTACGCCCTGCAGGACGAGGGGATGGACACCGTTGAGGCGAACCATGCGCTCGGCTTCCCCGCGGACCGGCGTGACTACGGCATCGGGATGCAGATCCTCGCCGACCTGGGCATCCGCGAGATGCGCCTGCTCACCAATAATCCCGCAAAGCGCGCGGGGCTGGAGGGCTACGGCCTGAAGGTAGTCGAGCGGATCCCCATTGTCGTTGAGCCCAACAGCTACAACCTGCGCTACCTCGAGACGAAGCGGACGAAGTTGGGCCATCTCCTCGGCACTGAGGATGAGGATAGCGGCGACGGCCAATACTAGGTCGGGGTGACGCCTTGCCCAGAACTCTCGAAGGCGGACTCGATGGCCAAGGGTTGACGCTGGCCATAGTTGTCTCCCGCTTTAATAGGAGGCTGACGGAGCAGTTGCTGGCCGGCGCCCAGGAGGCGCTGGCTAAGCACGGCGTCGACCCCGAGCGGGTGGACATCGTTCACGTGCCGGGCTCCTTCGAGTTGCCGCTGGCGGCGCAGCGCCTGGCGGAGACCGGCCGCTATCAGGCGGTCGTCTGCCTGGGCTGCGTCTTGCGCGGGGAGACGCCTCACTTCGAGTACGTGGCCGGTCAGGCGGCGAGCGGCATCGCCCGCGTGGGCCTGGACACCCGCGTCCCCGTGACCTTCGGCGTGGTTACAGCCGATACGTTGCAGCAGGCGCAGGATCGCGCCGGGGGCCGAGAGGGCAACAAGGGCTTCGATGCGGTGCGGACAGCAATTGAGATGGCAAACCTGCTGAAAAAGCTCGACGCTTTGTGAGATAATTGTCTGGAGAACTGCACAAGGAGTGACGTGTGGCGGAGAAGGATCGACCGGAGGAGGACCCTCCTGAGGAGCCCTGGGAGCCGGTGATCGGCGACCAGCCGGACGGCTGGACAAAGGACGCTCTCGGCCTGGCGCACCAGGCGCTGGACAAGTTCCCCGATCTGCGGCAGCGGTATCGCAAGTTCACCGGCCCGGCCGCCGTCGTCTCGACGGGAATCGTCTTGCTGGCGGGGATTGCGGTCACGCGCCGCCTGCGCCGAGGCGAATCGCCGGACGAGATCCTGGAAGGGCTGACCCCCGAAGAGATTGAGCACGCCGTCCGCCTGGACGGTGGGGAGGACGCAGAGGAAGAGGGGTAGTCCGCGGCGCCTAGGTGACCTTGAAGACGTGGTCGCCGTGCCGGACGCGATCCTTCACCCTTATCCCCACGGCCTGGCCTGCCTTTGCCTCCTGCACCTGGTCGTGCTCGATCTGCATCGAGTCGACCGTCTGCTCGAAGTCGGTGGTGTGGCCCTTGATGTGGATGGTGTCGCCGAGGCTCATCGTGTCGCTCAGCTCCACCCCTGCGACGTTGATGTGGGCAAAGAACTCGTTGATGATGCCCACCTGCTTCTCGGCCATGTCGCTCCTCCTTCCGCGACGCCTTTTCCGGCCCGATTGAGCGCTAGTCTAGCTCACGGGCGGCGGATTTTCAACTGCGCGCTTCGCGTACCGCGCCGATAGCTCCGCCTGACTCCTCAGTATACTTCGCAGCGACGCCCATGTCATAATAGTAATAGGGAGATTGTCACTCGTCATGGTCGCCGAATCGAGGATATCTGAATGTTAGGGGTCACGCGGCTGCTTTGCGGCACGGCCACGCCCGGCGATGCCCTGCGCTTTGGCCGGCTCTCCGGGGAGCTGCCGCCGCATCTGCTTCACTACTCGGAGGACAAGAAGCCGGTCATCGCCTGGAACGTCGCCCGACGCTGCAACCTGCACTGCGCCCATTGCTACACCGACTCGTTTGATCGCGCGTACGAAGGCGAGTTGACGACAGCGGAGGCGAAGGCGGTGATCGACGATCTGGCTGCATTCGGGGCGCCGGTCATCCTGTTCAGCGGCGGAGAGCCCCTGCTGCGGGAGGACCTGCCGGAGCTTATCGAACGGGCGCACAGCCGGGGGATTCGGACGGTCCTTTCAACGAACGGCACACTCCTCGTTCAAGCCGTGGCGTCGGAGCTGAAGGAGCTTGGCGTTTCTTACGTCGGCGTCAGCATTGATGGTCCCCAAGCGGTGCACGACCGGTTTCGCGGCAGGCTCGGGGCGTATGAGGAGGCGCTGCAGGGGATCCACCGCGCGTCTGCTTCTATCATCTGGCCTACGCCGGTCGCGGCGACCGCATCGTCAAGTACGACCTCTCGCACGAGGAGACGCGCGCCGCCGTCGACACTATCTTCCGCCGAACGCTGGACTTTCAGCGACGCGGCATCACGAAGGACATCCTCACCGTCGACAACCACACCGACGCCGTCTGTCTCTACCTGAAGGTGCGCGAAACGGAGCCACAGCGGGCCGCCGAGGTGCTCCAGATGCTGCGCTGGCAGGGCGGCAACCAGTCGGGCATCGCCGTGGGGAACATCGATCCTCTGGGCAACGTTCATGCCGACCAGTTCAGCGGCAGCTACAGCTTCGGCAACGTCCGCCAGCGTCCGTTCAGCAAGATCTGGACCGACACCGGCGACGAGGTTCTGGCGGCGCTGCGAGACCGCAAGGGGCGGATCAAGGGCCGATGCGCCTTGTGCCGCCACTTCGATATCTGTAACGGCAACCTGCGCGCGCGGGCGCAATCGTACTACGGCGACCTCTGGGCGGAGGACCCCGCCTGCTATCTGACGGACGCCGAGCTGGGCATCGTGCCGGAAGAGGCAACAGCCTAGCTAAGCCGCGACGGCCGTCGCGGTGCCTGAAGAGGTCATGGCTTACTATCCTGTCTTTCTGGAGATGAAGGGGCGCGCCTGTCTCGTCGTCGGTGGCGGGCAGGTGGCGGCGCGGAAGGTCGACGCCTTGCTCGCCGCCGGCGCTCGCGTCACCGTGGTCAGTCCGGCGCTCGACGCGGAGTTGGCACGGCTGAAGGCGGGCAGGAAGGTCGAGCACGTCGACCGCGAGTACGAGCGGGGCGATCTGCGGCGCCATGCCCTCGTCGTCGCCGCAACCGACGATCCGGCGACAAACAGCCGCGTCGCTGCGGACGCCAAAGCGAGCGGCGTCCTCGTCAACGTCGTCGATGAGCCGGCCCTGTGCGACTTCATCCTGCCGTCCGTCGTCCGTCGCGGCGAGGTCGTGCTGGCGATATCGACGGGCGGCCTGAGTCCGGCGCTCGCGCGCTGGCTGCGGGGCGAGCTGGAGAGCTTCCTTTCGGAGGACTTCGCGCGACTCGCCGATCTGCTGGCGGACGTGCGACGGGACCTGCGCGAGCGCGGCGTCAGCGTCGAACCGGACGCCTGGCAGCGGGCTATCGACGGCCGCCTGCGCGAGCTCTTGGCCGCCGGCCGGCGCAAGGAAGCGAGGTCACGGCTTCTGGCGACGCTGGAGGCAGGGCCGGAGCTACCGGCTTGAATGGGGAGATCGCGTAGCAATTGTTGTTCTTAGCGACCATCAACCAGAAGACGGCGCCGGTCGCCGTTCGCGAGCGCTTCGCCTTTGGCAGCGAGGAGTTGCCGCGCGCGCTAGCCGGTCTGCAAGCTGAGCTGGGCAGCGGCGTCATCCTCTCGACCTGCAATCGCACCGAGCTGTACGTCGACGCCCGCCGCGACCGCGACCTTCAGGATCGGGCGATCTCCTTCCTGGCGATGGCCAAGGGTGTCCCCGAGAGCATGTTCGATGACCGGTTCCACTTCTATGAGGAGTCGCAGGCAGTCAAGCACCTTTTTCGCGTCACCGCGGGCATCGAATCGCAGGTCGTCGGCGAGGCGGAGATACTGGGGCAGGTGCGCTCGGCGTTAATCGCCGCATCGGAGGCGGGCGCGACCAACGCCTACCTGTCGCGGCTGTTCCACTACGCCATCCGTGTCGGTCGGCGCGCGCGCAACCAGACCGGCATCGGACGGCATGGGCTCTCCGCGAGCTCGGCGGCCGTGGCGCTGGCTCGGCAGACGCTCGGAGACCTGGCGACGCACTCTGTGCTGGTGATCAGCGCTGGCGAAGCGGGCAAGCTGACGGCGCACGCGCTGCAGGACTCCGGCATATCGCGGCTGCTTGTGGTCAGCCGGCGGCTGGAGCGGGCGCGAGAGCTGGCGGCTGAATTGGGCGGGGAGGCGATGCCCCTGCGCCGCTTGGCTGACGCCCTCATCGAGGCCGACATAGTCATCACTTCCTCCGGCGCTCCCTCGTTCCTTATTCGGCATGACATCGTGAGCGAGGCGATGACCCATCGCGATGGCCGCCCGCTGCTCTTCATTGACATCGCTGTTCCGCGCGACGTCGACCCCGCGGTGCGCGATATCGGCGGCGTCCATCTGTATGACATCGACGACCTGCAGTCCGTTGCCGACGCCAACCTGCAGGCGCGGATGAAGGAGGCGCACGCCGTCGAGGCGATCGTCGAGGAGGAGGCCGCACGCTTCCTCGACTGGTCGCGGGCGCGCGCCGTCGTCCCCACGATTACCGCCCTCCGCCAGCAGGCCGAGAAGGTGCGCCGCGCGGAGCTGACGAAGACGCTCGCCCGTCTGCCCGGGCTGACCGACGAGGAGAAGAAGCGCGTCGGGAGCCTATCCGAGGCCATCGTCAAGAAGATCCTCCACCGCCCTATCGTGCGCTTGAAGGCGAAAGACGGCGGTCAGTCGTACGTGGTGGCGGTGCGCGACCTGTTCGGCATCGACGAGAAGGAGACGGACTCCTGACGTGACAACCGGCAGAACGCTGATCGTAGGGACGCGCGGCAGCCGGCTCGCTCGTCGGCAGACGGAGAGCGTCGTTGCTGCGCTGCAGGAGCGCTGCCCCGACTGCCGATTCGAGTTGCGCGTCATCCGCACTACCGGCGATCGGCATCCACAGCCGCTCTCGGAAATCGCGGGTGAGGGCGTCTTCACGAAGGAGTTGGAAGCAGCGCTTCTAGAGGGAGAGATAGACATCGCTGTCCACAGTCTCAAGGACCTGCCGACGACGATGCATCACCGTCTCGCCCTGGGCGCTGTCACATACCGAGAGGACCCTCGCGATGCCTTGGTGGCCCGCGATGGTCGCACTCTCGCCCGATTGCCGACGGGAGCACGTGTCGGCACGGGCAGCGCGCGCAGGGCGGCTCAGCTGCGCCTCCTCCGGCCCGACTTAGAGATCGTCCCCACAAGGGGCAATGTGGACAGCCGGCTCGGAAAGGCCGGGTCCGGCGAGGTCGATGCCATCATAGTTGCCGCTGCCGCTCTCTCGCGACTGGATTGGCCGGGCCGGGCGGCGGAGTTGCTTCCCCTCGACGCGATGCTGCCGGCGCCGGGCCAGGGCGCTCTCGCCGTCCAGATACGTAGCGACGACGATGAAGCGCGCGACATCGTGTCGGCCGTCGACGACCCCGAATCGCGCGCGGCGACGACGGCGGAGAGGGCGTTTCTGCGCGGCCTCGGCGGCGGCTGTCGCGTGCCGATAGCGGCGCTCGCCGTCGTTGAGGGCGATGAGCTGCGCCTGGGCGGCCTCGTCGCCGATGCGGAAGGACGGCGCGCGCTGCGAGCCGAAATCAGCGGGCCGGCCGCCGACGCCGAAGCCCTTGGCATGCGCCTCGCGGAAGAGCTACTATCGCAGGGCGCCGCCGATCTGCTGAAGGAGTCGACATGAACTCTGAGGGCAAGGTCTGGCTCGTCGGCGCCGGGCCGGGCGATCCCGGCCTCATCACCGTCGCCGGCGTCGATGTCCTCTCCCGAGCGGAGGTCGTGGTCTACGACCGTCTGGTCAGCCCGCGCCTCCTCGCGCTGGCGCCCTCCGAGGCGGAGCGCATCTTCGTCGGCAAGCACTCGGTGGATGAGGGCGGCTCCGGCTTCAGCCAGCAGCAGATCGACGACCTGCTCGTCGCCAGGGCGCGCGACGGCAAACGCGTCGTTCGCCTCAAGGGCGGCGACCCGTTCGTCTTCGGGCGTGGTGGCGAGGAGGCGGAAGCGCTCGCGGCCGCCGGCATCCCGTTCGACGTGGTGCCCGGCGTAACGTCCGCCGTCGCTGTCCCCGCCTACGCTGGCATCCCCATCACCCATCGCCGCCTGTCGTCGTCGTTCACGGTGATCACCGGCCACGAGGACCCCGACAAGCCGGAAAGCAGCATCGACTGGCCGCGCCTGGCGAAGGGCGCCGATACGCTGGTTATCCTCATGGGCGGCGCCAACCTCGGCGAGATTATGCAGCGCCTCGCCGAATGCGGCCGGGCGCTCGATGAGCCGGTCGCCGTTGTACGCTGGGGAACGACGCCCAATCAGCGCGTAGTCGCGGGAACCATCGCCGATGTCGCGACGCGCGTCGCCGAGGCCGGCCTCACGCCGCCGCTCGTCACCGTCGTCGGGCCCGTCGTCCGCCTGCGCGACACCCTTCGCTGGTTCGACAACCGTCCCCTCTTCGGCAAGCGCGTCCTCGTGACCCGCGCCCCGGAGCAGGCCGGCGCCCTCTCGCGGGCCCTGGCCGAGGCGGGCGCGGAGCCTATAGAATTGCCCGCGATCGAGATCGTCCCCCACGTCGACCAGAAGGCGCTGTGCCGGGCCCTCGACCGCCTGGACGCCGCCGCGTACGACTGGCTGGTCTTCAGCAGCGCCAACGGCGTCGACATCTTCTTCGACCAGCTATGCCGTCAGAAGAGGGACGCCCGCGCCCTCGGACGCGCCCGCGTCTGCGCCATCGGCCCGGCGACGGCGGCCGCCCTCGCCTGCCACGGCGTCGTCGCCGACGTGGTGCCGGAGCGGTTCATCGCCGAGGGCATGGTGGAGGCGCTGTCGGAACGCGACATGATGGG
>JBEKDP010000156.1:0-4766 GCA_050014295.1 Dehalococcoidia bacterium
AACGTCGACACCCGAATCACCATCATCGCACCCGACGGCACGGTCCTGGGCGACTCCGAGGCGGATCCGGCGACGATGGAGAATCACTCCGACCGGCCGGAGGTCCAGCAGGCTCTGCTCGGCGGAGAAGGGAGAGACCAAAGAGACAGCAACACTCTGGGCGTCGATTTCAGCTACCTTGCCCGCAGCGTCGACCTGAACGGCCGGCCCGCCGCCGTGGTGCGCGTCGCCCGACCGCTCTCCACCATCAACGCATCGGTGTCCGATATCAGCCATTCCATCGTCGTCGCCGTGATCGTGACCGCCGTCATAGCCGTCATCCTTGGCATTCTCATCGGTAGCACTATCATCCGCCCGCTGGGCCGCCTGGCAAGCGCCGCCCGCGGCCTCGCTCGAGGCGACCTCAGCCAGCGCGTCAAGCCGCGCCCTTCCGGCGAGGTGGGCGATGTGGCTGACGCATTCAACCAGATGGCACAGAGCGTCGAGGAGCTTGTCGGGACAGTCTCTGAGGAGAGGAGCCGTCTCGTGGCGGTGCTCAACAGCAGCACCGACAGCGTGATCGCCGTCGACGGTGACGGGCGCGTGGTCTTGGCGAATCAGGCCGCGGAGCGTCTCCTGGGCCGGCGGCAAGACGAGATGACCGGCAACCCGCTCGTCTGGTTCGTCGCCGACGAGCTCGTGATGGCGGCCGTGCGCGACAGTCGCGCGAAGGGTGGACAGGAGGTGCGCGTCATCGAACGTCCCAACAAGCAGGTGCTCCAGGTGACGGCCACGCCTATCTTAGGCGGCGGCCAGTGGTCGACGCTGCTTGTGTTCCGCGACATGACGGAGGCGCGCCGGCTGGAGGAGACGCGTCGCGATTTCGTCGCCAACGTCTCCCATGAGTTGCGGACGCCGCTTGCCTCCATCAAGTCCGTCATTGAAACTCTCCAGTCCGGCGCGCTGGACGACTCGGCGGCGGCGCAGGATTTCCTCTCGCGCGCCGATGACGAGGTCGACCGGATGGTCCGCCTGGTCGAGGAGCTGCTGGAGCTGTCACGGCTGGAATCCGGGCAGGTGCCGCTGGCCCGAGAGCCGGTGGAAATCGAGATGTTCCTGGCGCAGGCCGTCGAACGGATGCGCCCGCAGGCGGAGCGGCGCGGCGTGAAGCTGGACATGGAGGTCGCGGCGGATCTGCCCATGATCAACGGCGACGCCCAGCGGCTGGAGCAGGTAGCCGTGAACCTGATAGACAACGCTATCAAGTTCACCAGCGCCGGCGGCTCCGTCCATGTCTCCGCGGCGCTGAAAGACGGCGCGGTGGCCGTCGTCGTCGCGGATACCGGCGCAGGCATCCCCCGCGAGGATCTGCTGCGCGTCTTTGAGCGCTTCTACAAGGCCGATCGCGCCCGCGAGAGACGGGGGACCGGCCTCGGCCTCGCCGTCGTCAGGCATACCGTCGAGGCGCATGGCGGCAGCGTCGGCGTGCAGAGCGAAGAAGGACATGGCTCGACGTTCACTTTCACGCTTCCCCCAATCGCTCCCTCTCCCGCTTCTTAGGCTGCTCTTTTACCCAACGTTTACGTCCCGTTCACTGACGTTGAATGGACGTTAATCCCTCGCTGCTAGGCTGAAGCTGATGAGTGATGAGAGGAACCGCGAAAGGGATGGAGACGCAGTTTGGGATGGTCGCTCCCCTTGTGGCTCGGCCGCGATGGGGAGCGCAGCGGTTGGCGGTAAGGGCTCTGCGGCAGGCCGGGAAGCGACTGGCGCGAATCGCCAGGCAGCGGCGGGACCGATATCACCCGACTATCGTGGCCCTGCTCCGAGACTCCGGCCTCATGAGCTGCGGGCAGAAGGACGCGTCGACGACTCACCGCCCTTCTGGGCGCGCTTCTCACTGAAGATGGAAGGAACACCCGAGGGCACAGAGGCGGGGCTGTGCCGGCAGGACGCGTCGGGGATGACAACGGCCTCCGGGCTCGAGATTGGGGAGCGGGGAGCCACCCTCGAGAGGTGGCCGCGGGTCACCCCCGACGTGGAACTCGCCATGGCCTGCCGGCTGGCGCGAGAGTCAGTGCTGCGCGCCTGTCACGAAGCGATCTTCGACCTGCTGTCCGGCCTTGGCGGCGCCGAAAGCCCGGCGCAAGTCCGCGTTAAACTGCTGGCATCGGAACTGATAAGGGAAGGGATCTACCTGTCATGGCCGCCATTTGAGCCGGCATGGGAGGCGCAGCACGACTGTGCATAAGGCGCTGCTGCTGCGGTTTTTACGAGCCGTTTATGGGCGTTAACAACGCGTTAAACGGGGAGGGTTACCCTGACAATAGGACAGCTACCTGAAGGAGGAGCGAATGTCAATGAGCAAACCAAGAGGTGCGGGCCTCGGTCGGATCTTCTGGGCGCCGCTGGTTTTAGTGTTTGTGGCCGCGAGTATCGCGGCTCCTTTGTTGGCAGCGTGTGGAGGCGGCGACAACACAACGAGTACGGCAACGCCCAAGCCTGCCCAGACAACTGCTGCAACCCCGGCGGCCGGGGCGACAACGACGACGGCGCAGAGCCCTTGCCCGCCGAGCGGTGCGGCGACCGGCCTTACGGGCGCCGGCGCCACGTTTCCGAACCCGCTGTACTCGAAGTGGATAGATGTGTTCAGCACTCAGTGCAAAGTGCAGATTAACTACCAGGCGGTCGGCTCAGGCGCCGGCATCACCCAGATCACCAACAAGACGGTTGATTTCGGCGCCAGCGACGGCATCATGACCGCCGACCAGATCACCACCGCCGAAGCCGCGGGCGGCCCGATACTGCATATCCCGATGACCAGCGGTGCGGTGGCGATAGTAGTCAACCTGCCCGGCATCCAGCAAGGGCAGTTGAAGCTCGCGCCCGACGTGCTGGCAGACATCTACCTGAAGAAGATAACCAAGTGGAACGACCCGCGGATAGTCGCGCTGAACTCAGGCGTCAACCTGCCAAATACCGACATTGCGGTCGTGCACCGCTCTGACGGCTCCGGTACGACGTTCATCTTCACCGACTACTTGAGCAAGGTGAGCTCGGACTGGAAGAGCCAGGTCGGCGAAGGCACGACGGTGCAATGGCCCGGCGACATCGGCGGCGAGAAGAGCGACGGCGTCGCCCAGCAGGTCAAGCAGATCTCCGGTGCCATCGGCTACGTGGAGCTGGCCTACGCGACGCAGAACAACCTGGCCTGGGCGGCGATAGAGAACAGCGCCGGCAAGTTCGTCGAGCCTACTCTGGCGGGGACCACGGCGGCCGCGACCGGCATCACCCTGCCGGACGACATGAAGATCATGATTACGAATTCGAGCAACCCGGCCGCCTACCCAATCGCCGGCTTCACCTGGGTCCTCGCGTACCAGAACCAGACGGACAAGGCGAAGGGGCAGGCGCTGGTCTACTACCTGTGGTGGGGCATCCACGACGGGCAGCAGTACGCGACGGATCTGCTCTACGGTCCGCTGTCACCCGATGTGGTGAAGAAGGCGGAGGCGGAGATCAAGTCGATCACGTATCAGGGGCAGCCCCTGCTGCAACTGCCGTAGGACTACGCCCCGGGCAAATCGGGAAGCGAGGGCACCGCAAAGCGGAATGCGAGGAGGGGCCTTCGCTATCCCTGTATACAACGGAGCAGCGGAGGAAGAATGCGTGTAGAGACCGGCGGATCCTCTGACGCCCCATCGTCGGGGATGCTTCGCTCCTGGCGCCGCTCGAACGTCGGCGAGATCGCCTTTCGCGCGGTTGTCACCGTGTTCGGCGTATCGGTGCTTGTTCTCGCCGTCCTCATGCTCTACCAGCTCGCATTCGAGGCCCGCGATTCCATCAGGACGTTCGGCTGGGGATTCCTGACGGACACGACGTGGAACCCGGTCAATCGCGTTTTCGGCGCGGCGCCGGCGATCTATGGTACGGTGGTGAGTTCCGCAATAGCAGTGATATTCGCAGTGCCGATAAGCCTTGGGGCGGCCATCTATCTCTCGGAAATGGCCCCGTCGTGGCTGCGGAACCCGGCGTCGTTCCTCGTCGAGAGCCTCGCCGCCATCCCTAGCGTCGTCTTTGGGCTCTGGGGGATCTACGTGCTGACCCCTTGGGTCCGGAGCCCCGTCGAGAAATTCCTGGGCGGCAAGCTCGGTTTCCTCCCGCTATTCACCGGCCCACCGTTTGGCGTGGGAATGTTGGCGGCGGGCCTTGTGCTCGCCATCATGATCCTGCCGATCATCACGGCCATTGCGCGCGACTCGATGATGGCTGTGCCCGCGTCCCAGCGTGAGGCGATGCTGGCCCTCGGCGCGACAAGGTGGGAGGTCATAAGCCGGGCGGTGCTTCAGTACTGCCGCTCCGGGCTGGTTGGGGCCGTGCTGCTGGGTCTGGGGCGCGCTCTTGGCGAGACGATGGCAGTGACGATGGTCATCGGCAAAACGTATGACATCAACACGTCGCTGTTCGCGCCGGCCAGCACGGCGGCGAGTCAGATCGCCAGCGAGTTCAACGAGGCCAGCTACAGCCTCTATACCTCCGCGCTCGTGGAGCTCGCGCTCATCCTCCTGGGCATCACACTGCTCGTGAACGTCGCCGCCAGGCTGCTTGTCTGGCGGATCGCCCGCTCGCCGGAGGCGGTCCGAGAATGAACGTGATCACCTACGAGCGGCGCAAGGTGACGAACCTGGTCATGCTGGGGCTGTGCACTGCCGCGGCCTTTCTCGCGATTGGCGTCTTGGCGCTCATTCTTGGATTCGTCTTGTGGAGGGGCATCGGTGCCATCAACC
>JBEKDP010000157.1:0-4753 GCA_050014295.1 Dehalococcoidia bacterium
ACGAGCGCCGTCGCCGCGATGGCGGCGAAGAGCGCGGCGGCCACTCGCAGCACGGCGGTAGTGTCGCCCATCTCGCTGACGAATCCGCCCAGCGCCGGGCCGGCGGCGTGCCCCAGCCCCTCCAGCGTCATAAACCAGGCGAGAAGAGTGCCCTGAGACGCGGTGCGGGAAAGGTCCATCGACGTCGCCGGCACTGACGGCAAAGCCAGGCCGAGACCGGCGCCGACCATGGCGGCCAGCGGGATGACGAAGACAGGGCTCGTGACGCTGGACAGCAGCAGCAACACCGGCGCAGCGATCAGGAAGCCACAGGCGATGAGGCCCAGGCGACCGAACCTGTCGGCGAGAGCGCCGCCCGCAATGACCGCGCCCGCCCCCAATACGGCGGCCGGCGCTAGATACAGCGCCTCCTCTCGGAACGAGACGCCGAGAAAATCGCGTCCGTAGGAGCGGAAGACGGCCAAGAGAGCGCCGGCGGCTCCGGCCTGAAGCAGCACGATCAGCCCGAAGCCCAGGCGCCGCGGTTGCAGAGCGTCCCTCATGACCTCGCGGAGGGAAGCCGTCGATCGCGTCTCGGCCGCTTCGATTGTTCTCTCAAACGCCGCCGGCTGCGCCAGGGCAGCGAACGCCAGCGCCGTGACGACGAGGCCGATGCCCAGAAGGGCGGCCGCCGCGTAGGGGAAATCGTCCGGCAGCAGGAAGCCGAGCCCCAGCCCTGCGCCAAGCGCCAATCCGGTCGTCAGCATCATCGCCGAGGTGAGGCGCGCACGCTCGCCTTCGCTGAAGGCGCCGCTCGCTAAGGCGTAGATCGCCGGCCAGAGGATGGCGGCGCCCGTGCCGTAGAGCGCTGCTGCGGGCAGAGCCGCGAGCGGCGCCGCGGCAGCGGCCAGCATCGCCAACTGTCCGGCCACGATCAGGACCAGTCCCGCAAACAGGCCGCGCCCGCTTCCCACGCGGTCGATCAGCCGGCCGCCGAAGAGCTGGGTCACGAGCTTGGCGGCGCCGTACACCGCGAGAGCGTAGCCGGGGAGCGAGGCCCCTAGTCCGTTCGCCTCCGGCAGGTACGACTGGAGGGTTACCAGGAAGACAAAGATGAAAGCACAGTCGACGAGCAGTGTGATCAGGAGGTAGGGGCGTGCCCGCGAGGAGCGGACGAGCCGCCACCAATCGAGTAGCAAGGCTGTTATCGCGCGCATTCTAGTAGATCCCGCACTCGCTCAAGGATGCCGGCTTGGGCTGCTCGGCCGCAAACCGGCGAACGTCGTAGACAGTGAACCGCCCCTCTGGGTCGACATAAGTCACGCTCGCACTGCCCTCGTCTACTAGCGACCCCAGCAGCGCCTGCTCGTTCGACGGCTGGTAGCGCATGTAGGCCTTCTCGATGACGACGTAGTCGATCCCCTTGAAGGCGACGAAGCACGCATACTGCGGCATCTCCCAGCTCCGCCGGAAGATGCTCTCGCTGAAGAACTCGTTGGAGAGCACCGCGCCGTGCCGGATGAACCGGTACATACCGTCCTCGCGGTCGTTCGGCTCCAGAACGCGATAGGTCGCGCCGGGCTGGAACTGCGGCGAGTCGAAGAACCCGGCGTACGTGTCGGTGGCGAAGTGGAGGGCGCCGTAGTAGCTGCCGTAGGTGATGCGCAGCGGTCCGGTCGCCATCGAGACGCCGAGGGCAAGGAGAGCGATGAAGGTCGCCAGGGTGAATACGTAGTAGCGCTTGATGAACGGCAAGAAGATTACGAGGATGAACGGCGCCAGCATCACCGTGCCCCGGCGCGGCAGCACGTCGAGCACCGAGAGCACGACCGTCCGCAGCGAGTTCTCGCCGACGGACGGCGTCTGCATCGTCATCCAGAAGATCGGGATGAGGGCGACGCCGACGGGAATCGAAAGGAGGAGCAGCGGTCGCACCTTCGCCCGGTCGAGCACCAGCAGCCAGAAGCCGTACATGCCAGCCGCGAACAGGCCCATTATCGGGTGGGTGCTTATCGTCAGCCAGAGCAAGACCGCCGACAGCACGTATCGCTGCCGCTGGAATGCCCACAGGAAGAGGAAGAAGAAGACGGTGCTCCAGAGGGTGGCAAACTGAAAGGAGTACACGGCGTCGACGAAAAATGGGTTCATGACGAACAAGATCAGAAACCAGGGATTTCGGAAGACGGGATGCGCGACGCCGGCCGCCCAGACCGTCCCCACCACGGCGATCGCCATCATCAGGCTCACCGCCCAGTCGCCGACGAAATGGAACGGGATGGCGCTCACCAGGAAGGGCACAAGGGCGTAGGGGAAGGTCACTGCCCGGCCGCCATCCAAGAGCGAGATCCGAAGCGGTATCTGCGCGTGATGGAAGAGCTGGTCGCTGATGAACCAGACATGGGCGTAATTGTGCACGGAATCGTTGCCCAGGAAGATCGGGTTAATGAGCAGGTCGACGACCATGAACGCCAGGGCAAGGGGGACAAAGAGCGGCAGAATGTACGTGGCCCATGAGGGCACGCCCCGCGGCCGGTTGACGGTCGTAACGACGCGCCAGAAGGCGGCCGGCATGGCGGCGAGGTCGATCACCAGGTCCTTTACCCGCGTCCGCGAACGGTACACCGGCACCGGCACCAGGAGGTCGTTGGAGACGCGGTAGCCGAGCCGCGGCAGGATGACGGCAACCTCGACGGTCTCGCTGTACTTGTAGCCGCGATAGTGGCGCAGCGCGTGCAGCAGCGCGCCCAGGCGGAATGCGCGGAATCCCGACTCCACGTCGTCCAGGCGCTGCCCGGCCCAGAGCGATGCCCACAGGGACATCAGCCAGTTGCCCAGCCGCTTGTACAGCGTGTAGGTGGAAAGGTCGCGGCGGGCGATTACGGCGTCGAAGCCGCCGTCCTTCAGTCGCGACACCAGCGCGTCGATCTCGCGCGGCTCGTGCTGTCCGTCCGCGTCGATGGTAAGGATGATGTCGTCGGGGCTCAGGTCGCCGGCCTCCAGGCGACGCCCCAGGCTCTGGAAGGCGGTGTAGTAGGCGGCGGACATGCCCTGATTGCGCTTGACGAAGATGGTGCGGACGTTGGGGCGCGTGCGGGACCAAGTGAAGATGACCTCCCGCGTGCGATCGGTGGAGCCGTCGTCGACGACGACGATCTCGTCCACCAGCGGCTCCAGCCGTTCGAGGACACCGCTGACGGTCGATTCCTCGTTGTACGCTGGCATTACCGCGATCAATCGCGGCGGGCGGGTCCGCTCCCGAGCGGACGGTGCGGAGAGAGCCGCGTCCCTCATGGCTCTTACGTTGCGACGCTCCGTTCCTCGCTGAACTTCTCGATGAGCCAGGGAACGGTGCGTCGCATGCCTTCCTCGAAATCGATCTCCGGCTGCCACCCCAGCTCCCGGCGCACCTTCGCGCTCGATACCTCCCGGCCGGCGTAGTCGCCGCCGCGGGCCGGCATGAACTCGATGGGCCGCCGCGAGCCGGTAAGTCGGAGGACCGTCTCGGCGATGCGCAGAATGCTGATCTTCTCCTGTCCGTCCAGGTTATAGGTCTGGTTGGCGGCGGCGTCGCTCAGCGCCAGAACGTGGCCGCGCGCCAGGTCCTCGATGTACACGAACTTGCGGTGCTGACTGCCGTCGCCGGCCACCGTCAGGGGCTCGCCTGCCAGCGCCTTCCGCACGAAGATCGGGATCACGAGCGCGGGCCGCATACGGGGTCCGTAAGGTATCCCGTAGCGGAGGACAGTGAATGGAAGCTGGTAGGCGTTCCCGTAGTCGTGGCAGAGCATCTCCGCCGCTAGCTTCGACGATGTGTAGACGTGCCGCGCGGCGGTCATCGCAAACGGCGTCTCCTCGTCGACCTCCGAGCCGTCGGCGCCGGTTGCCGAAGAGTAGACCCAAACGGTGCTGGAGAGGATGACCCGCTTGACCTGGTTTCGCCGTGCGGCCTCCAGGACACGGGCGGTGCCGCCGACGTTCAGGTCGACCGCCGCTACCGGGTCGCGGGCGACGTCGTTGACGTCGGCGACGGCAGCAAGGTGGAAGAAGGCGTCCATGCCGGCGGTAGCGTCCACCAGGGCCGCGAGGTCGAGGATATCCGCCGGACGGTGGCCCACGTCGGCGCGATGCGGCGGTTTCGGGTCGAGGACGCTTACCTCGTGGCCGGCGGCCACCAGCGCGTCGACGACGTGCGAGCCGATGAAGCCGGAACCGCCGCTAACGCCGACGCGCATCTCACTCCGCTCCCGCCCGCACCGTCGACAGCCGCGACAACGCGGCGGTCAGCGATTCGAGCACGTAGTGAGCGTCCTTCTCGGTCATGACGGCGGAGACGGGCAGGCAGATGTGCCGGGCGCAGAGGTCCTCCGCCTTCGGCAGGGGGACGCTCGCGCTAGCCGCGAACACCGGCTGGCGATGGCAAGGTGTGTCGTAGACCTCACCGCTGAGGCCCACGCCGAACTCCTCGCGCAGCAGCTTCTTCAGCGCCGCCCGGTCGACGCCGTTCAGCAGGGCCATGTACTTGTAGTAGTTGCAAAGAGAGCCCGGCGGTGGAAGGACCGGCGTGATCAGCGGCGCGAGCTTCGGCAGCCCTTCGTCGTAGACGGCGGCGACGGCGTTGCGACGCTCGATGAACTCGTCGAGGCGGCGCAACTGAGCGATACCGATGATGGCGTGAGGCTCGCTCATACGCCAGTTGTAGCCGAGGCGGACGTGGAAGTTCGTCGTGAAACCTTCCTTGCCCTGATCGCGATAGATGAGCGCTTCCTTGTGTATC
>JBEKDP010000158.1:0-4727 GCA_050014295.1 Dehalococcoidia bacterium
ATTCATCGCATCTGCCTCCTGCTAGACAATCTCACCATCGCTACTGCCCGCAATAATAACGGTTCCACACGACTTGTCACTACCCGACACCTCATCTTGTGGAAAATCGACTGCCTCTGCTGAGCACACCTTCAGCCTAATGGCTGCGCCGTTCTTCTGCTTGACGCTTTCCCAACGCTTCCCCTGCGTTTTCCCTACGACTGGCGCCGGCGGCAGCGGCCGGAACGCGGACCCCGCCAACAAGCGAGAGAGTGCAGGGAGGGCGGAGCCCTCCTTGCCGGGGTCCAAGGGGTGTCCCCTTGATCTCCCAAAGACATTGCTGGGTGGGCTGGGTGGGAAGAAAACGCCCATGTTCCGGGGCGCGGCAGCCGGGGAGGGTGTGGGCATGCTCGCCGCAGGCCGAGAGAGCGTGCCACATCCCTCTTCGACTTCGCCTCTCGATCTGCTATCCTGAGTACACAAAAGCAGTCGCCCCCGCGACTGCCCTTAACATCCCCCTCTGGCCCGCAAACGGCCGTCCCCCCAACTTCAATCACCCAAACCGACCACCTCCAGAATCACAGAAAAAACTCTTTGCAAAAACAAATGGTCAATCAAAAGTCGCCCTCGCCGTCCTTCCGAGGCCGTAGGCCCTACTGCCCGGCGCCGGGCCAGTAGTCGTAGATGGTCTCCCAGTCCACCAGGCCCAGGTTGTCCGCGACGCCGCCCGCCTGGCTGCCGACCGCCTCGACCACCCGCCGCGCCGTCCCCCCTCCCGAGTCGACAAGCCACAGCGACGCGTGCAGCCCCGCATCCAGCCGCGCGAACAGCACCTCCGACCCGTCCCCCGACCACAGCGGGCGCTCGTCCCGGTAAGCCTGGTCGCTGGTCAGCGCGCGCTGGTCGCTCCCGTCCCACCCCATCACCCATATCCGCCGGTCGGCCGCCATCTGAGTCGGGTCGCTGCCGGCGATGGCCGCTCCCTTGTCCGGCTCCGAGACATAGGCGATCCGACTCCCGTCCGACGACCACGCCGGGGCGATGGATGCAGCGCTGGTCGGCGTCAGGTCGTTGGGCTGGCCCGACTGAGCATTGACCGTCGCGATGCGCTTCCCCGTCCACGTCTCGCGACCGCCGCCATCCGTAACCGCGATGTTCTCGCCCGTCGCCAGAGGCGCCAGCAGCCCCGGCCCCGTCAGAGTCGTCGCGAGCTGCCGTGGCAGGGAGCTGGAGATTCGCACCGCCTCCAGCGGCAGACCGTCCGCAGCGAGCGAGGCCGAGAACTGCGTGTCGAGCCAGAACAGGATGAAGCGCGCATCCGCCGTCCACCCAGCGAGGAAGATGCCATCGGTCGTGCTGCTGAAGAGCTCGACGTTGGCGCCGCTCCCGTCCGATGGTAGGAGCCACAGCTTGGCATAGCGATTGGGCACTTCGCCGCCCTCCTCGACGAAGGCCAGCCAACTGCCGTCGGGGCTCCACGCCAGGCCCGCGGGCGTCCCCGAAGGCGCAGGCAGTTCCACCGTGCCGGAACCATCCGCATTCTCGACCACGACCGTGCCGGGGCCGCTCGTGTAGGCCAGCCGGTCGTCTCGGGCCGCCCACACCGCAAAGCCCTCCTGGAGGGCGCGCGCGTCGCTGCCGTCGGCGCGCATCACCCAGTAGCTGTGCAGATGTTGGAAGATGAGCCAGTCGCCGGAGGGCGACCAGAGCGGCGAGGCGTTTGTGCCGTCCGCCGTCAGACGCTGGGGCGGGCCGGACGGCAAGGCGACAGTGTAGATGTCGCCGTCGAGCACGTAGGCCACCTTGCCGAGGGAAGCGGCGGTGCCGGGCGTGCCGGTCGCCTGCGGAGAGGCGTTGGGGCTGGAAGTCGACCCGGAAGTCGGCACAGGAATCGAGCCGAAAGTCGGAGACGGCGAAGGCGTCGCCGTGTTCGTGCCGCCGCTACACGCCGGCATCACGAGAAGGAGCGGTAGCGCCAATGCCAGGAGAAACCGGCCAATCCTGCGATCCATCCTATGGCCCATCTGCTGCAATCCTTCGCTGACGCCGCGGCCGACGCCCTCATTGTACGACAATTCCCCCTCGACGGCATGCCAGCCGTGCACTGCGCCCAGGTGCCCATGTTCCCCCAAGCAGGAACGGAGCCGAGCGCGAGGAAAGGGGCTTTGATTGACCGATTGATATCAATTGTTTTTTTATCAGTGCGTTTGAATCTGGGCGAGGGCGATGTGAATCTGGAAAAAGGGGCGAAATGGGGCCGAAAAGGGGCGAAACGGGCGCAACGGGGCGCGGGCGCGTCGAGGCGCGCGGGCGGTTGGACGGGATGATGCGGTGCATGGTGTCGGTGGTCTCCGAAGGGTGTGAGGTCAGGATAGCAGAGTTGAGGGAGAGCTCTAAGGGTTTTCTGGCACTCCGAGCTGCGCATGGGCTGGGTCGAGGGGAGCAACTGGCTCCCAAGCAGAGGGTCACGGGTTCGAGTCTCGTCTTCCGCAGCAAGTCATTCAAACGTTAGGTGTGAAGCTGACCGTCTAGCCCGCCCGCTTCTTTCACGAGGACGATTGGAGTATCGGCATTTCGTCCCACGTCCGTCCGTCGAGTAATCGCCCAGCGCGCCTCCTGTTAGTGCCACCCCACTGTTTGAAGAAGAAAGGAATCCGCGATTCCCTGCATTGGTCCCTTATATCCGTCACCCAAGCTGTCTCAATCGGTCGTGCGCCCGGTCCAGACTCGCCTCCGACAATTACCCAGTCCAAAGAGGACAGATCGATTTCGCCGAGTGGCTCCAGCAACGGTTCAAACGACGCAAACTTGATTTGGGCAGCGCTTCTCCGCAAGTCATCGAGCCGCCAAACATAGCTTCTCGCCTCGACGCTCGCGCCCATCCAGACATTCGTCGGCCAGTGGATCATGCCGTTGAGACTGCCCATCCGCTCGGTGCGCTTCGTCAAAAGCTGGAAAGTGTGCCACGAAGCTTGATCCATCGTCTCGAACAGACGGATGACGAATTCGTCGGGGACATCCTCGTGGAAGATATCGCTCATCGAGTTTACAAAGATCCGCTGCGGCTTTCTCCAGGTCAGTGGAAGCGGGAGCAGGTGCTCGTGCAGCGACACCCGAAATCCGTTTTTGTAGCTGCGCTGTCCCATGGCCTGGAGGCGCTTGGCCAATCTCTGGGCATAGCAGTTCATGCAGCCCGGGCTGATCTTTGTGCAGCCCGTTACAGGGTTCCACGTGGATTCCGTCCATTCGATAGCCGACTTTCCCATTGCTAGGCCATCCTGTTCTTGTATTTCCGAAAAATGGCCTTGACTATTTGCAGGGCTACTGGCTGCTGCGCGGCGAAGAACAGGTAGTATACGATTGCGTTGGTCGAATTGCGCATCGGGAATGGCTCAGACACGTACGCGAAACCGCCCTCTGCCCCCAGTCTTTGCCGGAATGCTTCGGCGACTTCAGGATTTCCGGTCTTGACGTCCCATTGGTCGCCGAATAGGGTCGGTACGTGCTGATAGGCCGCATCTCGCCACGACTCGTCGCCCCAAAATGCCGTCATCCTCTTTTGGTCAGCAGTGCTAGCCATCTGCGGCTTCCGCCATAGCACGTTTCGATTCATATCCATAATTGGGAAGTTGAGGAATATCTCAACCGACTTCATATGACCGGCTGTGCGCATAATCTCCCAGTCTAGATGGAGGCCGTAGGGGTCAAGCACGCAAAGTGCGCGGCGATAGTCCGTATACTTGACCCTCGGAAATACCTCCTCGAGGAGAACGCGATTGCAGTCTCCGCAGATGATGTGCACGTCCGGCCGGTCGCCTACTTCGGGAAGAGCTCCAAGTTGTGCGATCTTGTCTCCGTCCAGGTCGATTAAGAAGTAGCCGCGAAAGGGGGGTTCGACGTTGAGGGCGTTGAGAGGGCTTCCGGCAACGAATTCTTTGCTGCGGCGGGCCAGATTGACGCCTGATCCGGCGAAACCGTCTACATAGAAGTGATTGAGCCGCTTGGCCGTGAGAATTCTCGAATAGGCCTGGGCGTATTCTCTGACAATGTCCAGTTTGATCTCGCTCCAGTAGCCGATTTCATCGAAGCGGTGCGGATTCATATTTGTCGGGCACTCCCAGCACGGCGTAAGAAACGGTTCCTGGAGCCGAACCCAGCTCGGATACTCCTGCCATTCTAAATGGCTGCACGGGCCGTCGCGAGAAATCGCTGCGGCGATTTGCGGCGTCGGCGTTGGGCTGGCCGCTGCCGCGGGCGGACTATTTCTCGTCGCGGTTGTTCCAGCGGTACGATAGCGCGCCGGAAGGGCACGTCTCGATCTGGGCGATGATCCGCTCCGTGCTCGCGCCCTGGGGATTCACCCACGGGCGCTTCTCCGGGTCGAACACGTCCGGCAGGTGGGCGAGACACTCGCCGGCATGCATGCATAGCTGCGGCTGCCAGACGATCGTTATCTCACCGTTGCTGTATTCGCGAATCGATCCGACCATGCGACGTTTCCCTCATTGGCATTGTACAGCCATCGCAGCGTAGAGGCTCTGGTGGAAAGCGCCGCGCGCGCCGAGCAGTCGGCGACGGCTCGGCAACGCTGACAGCCGGGTACTAGGGTCACGTCTGGCGGGTGGCGGCGTTCCGAAGGTGCGACTGCCATTGGGCGACCGCGACTCGCCCTGGCTTGTGTTGGAGCCAGAGCGAGTCGCGGTGCCGGAAACGTTTCTTCGCTATGCCCGAGAGGCTAGGGCGCGACC